>JAGPEW010000052.1 GCA_018056825.1 Candidatus Sordicultor aquaticus | reverse complement strand
TTTCTTCCTCAGTATTTTTTGCCTTTAATCTTTTAACTTTTTTCTTTTTCGGGGGATTATAAAGGGGTTCTCCCCTTTATTGTCTGTTCCGTCATTCCCAAAATCTTCTATTGGGAATCCACCTCTTCCGTAATTCCCGAAATTTAGCCGGGAATCCAGATTTCTTGTTCTTAAATAATATAGACCCCGGCTTGAAGATTGCCGGGGTGACGAATAAGGAGGGTCGTTGTAATGACGAAAAAGAAAGGGGTTGATAAGGGGGTATTTCCCCCTTATAGTTTATTATTATGTATCAGGTAGCCTCACGATGACGGTTAACCGTGTCTGGATTCCTGAATGTATCTATCAGGAATCCAGACAATGAGGAGACAAAGCCTCTTTATCAACCCCCCAAAAAGACAAAGACTACTAAGGGGAGAAGAATCCCTCGAGCTCACGATGACGGTCAATTATAATGAGTTTGCGGTTAACTATAAAAACCAGAGAGTTTTTAAGCTAATCTTTTAGGGAAATTCTTCTTTCTCCGGGACTTTGGTAGTCAACTATTGTCTCTACCTGAAGCTGAGAAACAAGAGCTATCCAATGTTTAATTTCCAAGTTTTCCGCTCGCCACTCCGGGCTAATATGAGCTTGAGCCAAAATTCTTTGCGTTTTTTCTTTTCCCCATAAAGGCCGAAGAAGTTTTTCTATTTGCTTCCGTCGTTGAGAAAATAAAAAATGAACCCAGTGCATCACTTCTCGGTAAGTGCTTAAACCCACCGGCGAAGAAGAAGGAGTAAATTTTAAGATGGAAGAACGCACAGAAGGAGAGGGAGAGAAAGAACCAGGAAAAACCCCTCTTATTTTTTCTACTTTATAGAGGAGATGAACTCCCACCGCAAGGGGATTTCCCTTCTCCTGTAATATTTTTTCTCCAAATTCCCACTGCACCATCAAAATTATAAGATCCCAATTGAGGCCACTTTCCAGAATCTTAGACAATAGCGAAGAGGAAATGGCATAAGGAATGTTAGAAACTAATTTGAGAGGAGCAAAAGAAGAAAGAAATGACAAATCAGCTGATAAAAAATCTTCTCTCCACAGAGTTAAATTAGAATAATTTTTTAATTTTTCCTGAACTAGCCGGTAGAGCTCTTGGTCAATTTCCCAGCCCATAACTCTACCGGCCTTCTGCACCAAAACCTCAGTAAGAATACCCCTCCCTACTCCCACCTCTATTATTGTATCTTCATTTTTTAGCTCAGCATTATCAATTATTACATCCCGGATAGCTTTATCTACCAAAAAATGTTGTCCCCATCGGCGAGAGTGATGAAAACCAGCCAAATTTACCTCCTTAAACTACCAAAGCCTAAGTTAGGGTTTCAACATAGAGCAATTCTCCTCGGGATGTTCCAGATGTCCAGGAAAAAAATAATCACAGCGATCCACCGGCTCTTTTCTTTCTTTTTGTTCTCCCAATAAACATTTATAAATTCCCCTCTTTTTCATTTCTGGATCGCAATGTCTGCACACCTGGCACAAGCCTTCAGGATTGTACAATTCCCATCACCCCTTTTTATTTTATTCTAAAAACCATTCCACTTCCGAAATATCTACATTCACCCCCCTTAAGGGAAATCCCCACTCCCTAATTTTTTGAGCCACCTCTTGTTGTACTTTCTGGGCTATTTCTTTCCAGTCTTTTCGTGAATCCACCTTTAAAGAAAAGTTAATAAATACCTCTTTATCTTCAACAGAAACTTTATCATTAAGAGAAAGAATTTCTCCTCCTACCATAACCTTAGCATTTTTTAGTAAGCGATCAAAACCTCCTACTACTCCCTCTATTTCAGAGGCAGTCCGTGCCGCCATTTCCACTAGCGTAGACACACTCACCTTAATTTCTCCTGGCTCTTCACTAAAGGGCATCATTTCTCTCCAGTTTCTTCCAAACATAATCCAGCGCCGCCTCAGCATTTGGAAATTGAGGGAAGAAATCTCTCTTCCCAGTAGAATCTTGAATGTTCCAAGTTTTTAATCCAGCAAGAACTTTATTGTGAGAAAGGGCAAAAGCAATTTCACTCAAAGTTCCAAATTGACCACCACAAGCTATGATAGCCGAAACAGTAAGTATAATTATCAAATTACGAGCTTCTCCCAAACCGGTTACAATTTTTAAATCCACATAAGGATTGGCATCTTCCCTGGAATTGCCAGGCAAAACGCCTACAGTGAAACCACCAGCTTCTTTCGCTCCTCGGCAAGCCGCTTCCATCACCCCTCCCAAACCTCCACAAAGGAGAGTAGCACCCCGTTTGGCAATTCCTTTCCCTACTTGATAAGCAATTTCATATAGTTCTGCATCACAAGAATGTTGGCCAATGACCGCTACTACCCAGTTATGATTCATAACCTAAATATTTTTTCAAATCCTCAGGTTTTAAATTATCTAAAAATTGGCGAAATTCTTCTATTTCTTTATCGTCTATTTCCCCTGTGGCTACAGTAGTAGAACTAAGAACTTCTTCGGAGACAAAAATGGGAGCCCCCATCCGTAAAGAAAGTGCTATTCCATCACTAGGACGAGCATCTACAGTAATTTCATTTCCTTCCACCTGGACATAGAGAAGGGCATAAAAAGTGTTATCCATAATTTTAGTAATGACTATTTTTTCTAACTCTCCTCCTAATTGGCGAATAATAGAAGCCATAAGGTCATGAGTAAGAGGACGAGGAGTTTTAACCCCTTGCAAACCTAAAAGAATAGCTTGAGCTTCAAACAAACCAATCCAGATAGGAAGGCTCCTTTTTTCTTCTTCGTCGCTCAGCACTACCACTGCCATAGCATTTTTTTGATCAAACATTAAGCCTTGAACTTTCATCTTAGTCATAACTAAAAATCCTCTCTATCTCACCTTCTATTATTAATTATAACGCAAATCAACTTTCTTTCCAAAAATGGAGTAAAAATTCTCCTTTACCTTATCCCTTAAATCAAACATAGAAATCTCCCACAGTTGTGCCAGAAAAGAAGCAGTTTCTAGTAAAAACGCCGGTTCATTTCTTTTACCCCTTCGCGATTGAGGAGGAAGGTAGGGAGAGTCAGTTTCTAAAAGCACTCGGGAGAGAGGAATCTTTTTCACCACTTCTCGAAGATGAGTAGCTTTAGGATAAGTTACCACTCCTCCTAAAGAAAAATAAACCGGGCGTAGCAGGGCTTCTTGCAAAATCTTTTCATCTCCTGAAAAGCAATGCCACACCACCGTCACCTCCCGTACCTTCTCCTTTATAATTTCCCACACCTCTCCATTAGATTCCCGAGAGTGGATAATCAAAGGAAGAGAAAGTTTTTCTGCTAATTCAATTTGCCTGATAAAAGCCTCTTTTTGATTCTGAATATGATCCTTATCCCAGTAATAGTCCAAACCCACTTCTCCTATAGCTATAACCTTTTCTTCCTGCGCATATTCCTCCACAATAGAGAAGTCAGGCAGTTCATCTCCTATCTCCTGAGGATGAATACCTACACTGGCATAAAGAGAAGGGAAACGCTTTACTAAACTCAAGGTCTCCTGGACTGAGGAAAAAGAAGTAGCAGCATTGACAATAATCTCTACTCCCACATTTTTCGCTCTATTTATTACTTCTTCCCGATCTTTTAGGAACTCTTCTCCTTCTAAATGGGCATGGACATCAATCCAAAAACTCATCTTATTTTGCTTCCTGGTGCTATGTCTCTATCCACAGTTAAAATACTAACTGTCCCTTTTCCATCGTCAGCAGCTAAAAGCATCCCTTCCGATTTAATTCCTCGGATGGTAGCTGGTTTTAGATTGGTAAGAACGATGATTTTCTTTCCCACCAACTCCTCCGGCCGGTAATAATTAGCTAAACCAGCCACTAAATTTCTTTCTTCTTCTCCTAGATTAACTCGCAAGGCCAAAAGAGCCTTGGTTCCTTCTATTTTCTCTGCCTGTACTATCTCCCCTACCCGCAAGTCGATATTTTGAAAATCTTCTAAGTTAATTTCCGGTAACGTCATCTTTCTCACTCCTTTAATTTATAATTCTAGGAAACAAAGGTTGAGCTTCTCCCACTGAATAAACTTCTGGACCGCCTTGCCAGGATAAAATTCTTTCTTTCTCCCAGTCTCGAGGTAAACCCAGAAGCTCTCTTAATTTTAGAGCAGTATCAGGAATAAAAGGGTAAAGAAAAAAAGTCAGCAATCGAGCATTATCTAATAATTGATAAAGGATGCCTTCTACTTCTTTCTCTTTTCCTTCTTGATACAGCCGCCAAGGAGCCTCCCGATCAATATAGCGGTTAGCAAAATGTACCAGTTTCCAAACCTGTTCCAAAGCCTGAGAAAAAGCAAACTGCTCCATATGATAGGAAAAATTCTCTTTTACTTCCTCCAGCAATTTTTCCCATTCTCCACCGGGATAAGGGGAAGGTTTCCTTACTACTCCCTTTTTATATCTCCACACCATTCCTAAAGTTCTATGAACAAAGTTACCAAAATTATCAGATAAATCAGAGTTGGAACGTTCTACTAGCGCTTTTTCTGAAAAATCTCCATCCAAGCCAAAACTAACTTCCCTCAAGAGAAAATACCGGAAACGGTCTATTCCATAGCGGTCAATCATTAAATAAGGATCTACTACGTTACCCCGAGACTTAGACATTTTTTCTCCCTCTACCGTCCACCAGCCATGAGCAAATATTCGCCGAGGCAGAGGCAAAGAAGCAGCCATAAGCATTCCGGGCCAGAGAACAGCGTGAAAGCGAAGAATATCTTTACCCACCAAATGATAAGTAGAAGGCCAAAAAGTAGAGAATTTTTCTTCCGAACTTCCCCAACCAGCCACAGTTAAATAATTAACCAAAGCATCAAACCACACATAAAGAGTATGACGAGGGTTGGAAGGAACGGGTATCCCCCACTCCAGCCCCAGACGAGAAATGCTCTGGTCTTTGAGTCCTCCTCTTATAAAACTTTCAATCTCATGATATCGACTTTCAGGCATTATAAAATCGGGGTGACTTTCCAAATATTGTAACAGTGGTTCTTGAAAACGGGAGAGAGCAAAGAAATAGCTTTCTTCTTTCAACCTCTCCAGAGGTCTTCCACAATCCGGACAAACCAAACGTTCATCCAGTTGGTTTTCGGGCCAGAAGGTTTCACAAGGGACACAATACCATCCTTCATAATCTCCCAGATAAATGTAGCCTCGCTCATCCAGTAACCGGAAAAAATCTTGCACCACTTTTATGTGGCGGGGGTCGGTAGTGCGAATAAACTCATCGTAAGAAATATTCATTTTCTTCCACAAATCTTGGAAACGAACCACCACTTTATCCACTAATTCTTGAGGAGAAACCCCCTGATCTTTAGCGGCTTTTTCTATTTTTTGCCCATGCTCATCGGTGCCAGTAGAAAAAAGAACTTGACACCCTCGTAAGCGATGATAGCGAGCTAAAACATCAGCAGCGCAAGTAGTATAGGCATGACCGATATGAGGAACATCATTGACATAGTAAATAGGAGTAGTAATGTAAAAACTATTATCCATCTTTCACCTCTTCAATTAAATCAAAAATTTGCCAGATAAAGTTTTTCTTTTGGACTCTCTTCCCAAAATTCCTGATTAAATTTACAACCCGAGTCAGGAGCTAAATAATCCTTAAAATAAGCATAAGCTCGGGCTCGGCAACCTCCACATACTGACTGGTAATCACATTTTCCGCCATGCCCTCCATAAAGTGTTCTATCTCTCAACCCTTTTAACACCACTTGCTCCCTCCAGATTCGGCAGAAAAGTTGTTCATAATACTTCCTAAAGCAATAGACATAAACACGCAGGGGGTAATCACCCTATCAGGTTGCAGAGCACAATAAGCTCTTCCGGCTCCACATCCTCCTACATAATC
>JAGPEW010000051.1 GCA_018056825.1 Candidatus Sordicultor aquaticus | reverse complement strand
AGCATAAGGAGGAGCATAAGGCAAATCCAGATTAGATATATCTTCTACCTTTCCCTGATAGTTAAGAAGAGTAGCTAAAGCGTAAATACTTTTCGTTACCTCGCCTTTACCTATCATCTGAGCACCCAAGACTCTACCACTTCTTTTATCTGCTATCAACTTAATAATCACCTGTTTTGCTCCGGGAAAGTAATGAGCTCGGTCCGGAGCAGGTACTAAAGAATACTCCACATCATAGCCTAAATTTTGGGCCTGTTTTACTCCCAGACCACTCCGGGCTACAGTATAATCAAAAACCTTGAAAATTACTGAGTTTAAAGCTCCTCGAAAAACTTCTCTACGACCTGCCAAATTCATAGCTACTACCCTACCTTGTTTGTTAGCTAAAGACCCCATAGGCATATAGGCGGGCTGACCACAAACTAAGTTTTCTATTTCTACACAGTCTCCAGCAGCATAAATATAGGGGTCACTGGTGCGCAAGAAAAGGTCAACTTTAATCCCTCCTCGCTCTCCCACTTCTAAACCAGCCTTACGAGCTAAGTCATCATTAGGTTTAAACCCGGTAGCTATTATTACCATATCCGCTTCATAGCTTCCCTTATCAGTTATAACTCTTTTTACTACTCCTTCTTCCCCTTCTAAACGCTGCACTCCCTCTCCTACTCGGACATTAACTCCCTCACTCTGGCAGTAACGACGCACCAGAATCCCCATATCTTCATCCAGAATAGGTAAGATTTCCGGTAGTACCTCGAGGATGGTAATTTCTAAACCACTTTTTGCCAGACTTTCAGCCATTTCCATCCCAATCAATCCTCCACCAACGATTACCGCCCGCTTGGCCAATTTTTCTTTAATAGTCCAGCGAATAGCTTCAGCATCCTCAACACCGTGTAAGGTATAAACATGGGCTAAATCAGAGGGAGAAAGAGATATCTCAGGGTGATTCAAATCTACAGCCGTAATGGGAGGAATGGAGACCTTAGCTCCAGTAGCTAAAACCAGATAATCATAGGGCACACTGGACATTTCACCCGATTCTAAATTTCTTAGCTCTACTCTTTTATTTTCCCGATCTATTCGAAGAGCTTCAGTACGATTTAGCACTTTAATTCTTTTCGTTTTTTCAAAAAACACTGGGTCTCGCATCACCCCAATAGGTGTTTCCATTAACTCCCGATACTCTTTTATTTCTCCTCCTATATAATAGGGTAAACCACAGCCAGCATAAGAGAGAAATTTACCTTTTTCTATAATGGTAATTTCTGCCTCAGGGTCCAGACGGCGCAGTTTTGCTGCCACTTTAGGACCAGCGGCCACTCCTCCTATAATCACCACTTTATTATTCATTTGTCACTCCACCTTCATCATCGGTTTTTCAAGCTTTTTACATCGTTGTAAATGCTTCCCAGGCAAAAAAGAGCTATGCCTCCTACCAACACTCCAAATCCTCCTAATATTCCTCCTATGCCTGCTAACTTAGAGAAAAAATCAGAAGTGGAAGGAAAAAACTCTTCCTCTGGAAAAGGATAAAACTCTTCTCCTGGAGGAGGAAGAGAATAAGAAGGAGAACTCTTTTGCTTACTCATCCCTACCAAAGAAAAAATTATCGCTACTATTCCCAGACATAAAAATACCACACCTACCACTTTTAAAAAAGTACCCATTATATCCCCCCTCAAACCCTTTTTTTGATTTTCTCTATCTCTTCTTTACTCAATTCTCTTCCAAAACTTCGCAAGCCCGAAACCTTAAATCCATGTTTTTGGGCTAGTAATTCAATCTCTTTTACCCTCTCTACCTCTATTTCTTTCCCCAGAGTATAATCTTCAAATCGTCCCTCCAGGGTTAAAATCATAGTTTCCGCCATGCAAGCATAAGATTTCCCTGGAGGATAGCCAAAATCCATACCAAAATCCGGGTCTCCCGGAACATCAACCACTCCTCCTTCGATAACTAAAACATCTTGTCTTGCCTTTGCCACTTCTTCTGCTACATTGCGAGGACGAGCCACATCACAAACCACTGCTCCTCGTTCAATCCAGGCCGGTTCCAGTAAATTTCCCAGAGCTGAAGTTACCGTAATAAGCGCTCGGGAGCCTTTTATCCCTTCTTCTATATCGGTAAAACCTTTGACTTCTTCTCCTTTTATATTTTCTACTTCTTTTTTTACTTTCTCTACTTTCTGGGGGTCCCGGCCAATTATTCTCACTTTTTTTCCTTCTTCAGCCAGTATCAAAGCACAAGCTCGACCAATAGAGCCGGTAGCTCCCACTATGGAAATCTCTTCCTGGTCTAAGTCGATCTCCATTAGAGAAGAAGCCATTTCCAAAGCTTGAAGAGCGGTAGCCACAGTATAGCTATCACCGGTGGTCACCGCAATGCGTAAACCTTTTTTAACTGTAATTCCTCCATCCCCGGCTACTGAGGTAAAAGCTCCCAGGCCAATAATTTTTGCTCCCAATTTTTCCGCCAAGAATCCACATTTACGGATTTGCTGAGCTACAAAAGAGAAAGGATATTCCAAAAGCACCCGGGAAGTCATAGGAAGCCCAATAAACCATCCTCCTACCTCTTTACCTGTAGATTCTGACCTCACTCCTTTCACTTCCGATAAAACAAAAGGGGGAACGCGAGCAGCCAAGCTTTCCACCCAAGAAGAAGGGAGAATTTTTAAAAACTTAAGGTGGTCTTTTATATCCTGGGGGCTAAAAGCATGAATAATGAAAGCAAATTTATCCATATAGTCACCCTTCTACTACTTCTTGCAAAGCCTTTAACATAGCTTGAGCATTTTCCTCCATAACTTTCTTTAAAAACTTACTGATTAAAGCTCCCACCAGTGGTATTCCCAGGTCATATTCAATTTCCAATTCTACCCGAGTTTTATTTTCTCCTTCCTCCTTAAATCTCCAGACCCCCTCATATTGTTTGAAATCTCCTTCTATAAGAGAAAAACGACATTCTTTTTTCTCTTCATCCCAGAAATCTCTTTCTTTCCATTTAATCTCTCTTCCTTGAAATTCTCCTTTCCAGAAACTATCCACCACCGAACCCTCTTGACTTAAAACTTTTACCTCTTTTATACTAGGTAAAAAAGTAGCTAACTTTTCTACCTCCTTAGCTTTATTATAAACTTCTTCTACACTCCTATTTATTACCAAAGAAGAAGAAACTTTAGCCATTTTTATTTAACCCCCTATTTCCTTTAATGTTTCCCTGACTTTATTTAAAGATTCTTCTAATGCCTTAGTAACTTTCTCTATTTCCTCTTTTTTAATGGTAAGAGGAGGCTCTAGGCGAATCACTTGAGGGTTATTGAGAGTATAAGCAACCAAAACTTTTCTCTCTGCCATTTCTGCCGCCAAAAATGAAGCCACATCAGAGTCAAAAAATTCCATTCCTATTAAAAGGCCTATCCCTCGCACCTCTTTCACTAAATCAGAAAACTGCTCTTGTAACGACCGGAGTTCTTCCATCCAATAGCTACCTTTTTCCGCTGCTTGAGCAGGGATATCTTCCTCCTGCAGGATTTTTAAAGTTTCCAGCCCTGCAGTGCAAGCGAGAGGATTGCCTCCCAAAGTAGAGCTATGAATGAGAGGATTATCTTCAAAAACTTTCCAAATTTCCGGAGTACTTATAAATGCTCCTAAAGGTAGCACTCCTCCTCCTAAACCTTTAGCTAAAGTCATAATGTGAGGAGCTACTCCATAGTGTTCACAGGCAAACATTTTCCCGGTTCTACCCAGACCGGTTTGCACTTCATCCAGAATCAAAAGTGCTCCATTACGGTCACAAATCTCTTTTACTTGGGAAAGGTAATGAGGGTGGGGAATGTTGATTCCTCCCTCTCCCTGGATAGGCTCTAAAATTACCGCTGCTGTTTTATCATCTACTATTTTTTCTAAGGCCTCTGCATCATCAAAAGGCACCTGATAAGTTTCTGGCACCAAGGGCTCAAAGGGTTTTTTGTATACCTCTCTTCCTGAAACACTCAGCGCTCCCATGGTTTTCCCATGAAAACTGTTAATTGCCGAAACTAATTTCTTTCTTCCGGTGTAGAAACGAGCTAATTTTATCGCTCCTTCTACTGCCTCTGCTCCACTATTACCAAAAAAGGAATACTGCAAGTCTCCAGGAGTAATTTGAGCCAGCATTTCTGCCAGATCAGCCTGTTGCTTATTAAAAAGAGTACGAGTGGAAAGAGGCAATCTATCTAACTGTTCTTTTACTTTCTGTACCACTCGAGGATGATTTCTCCCCACCGGGAAAACCCCAAAACCTCCGATACAATCAACATAAGCTTCCCCATAGATATCAAAAACCAGTGCTCCTTTTCCTTCCCACTCCACAGTGGAAAAATTGGCAAACCGGAACAGACGAGCCAACCCTGGACTTACATACTTTACATATTTATCTATGGTTTCTTCTACTGTTTTTTTCTTTTCTTCCCGTTCCTTATCCATAGTTTCTCCTCACCTACTTTCATTTTTATCCTCACCATTTTTAAACTTCTATATCCGCTACCGAACCCAAGATACGATTGGGACGGTAAGGAAACTTACCTATATCTTCAATCCTGGTCACTCCAGAGAGAACCAGAATGGTTTCTAAACCCGATTCCAATCCTACTTTGACATCGGTATCCATTCGGTCCCCCACCATTAGGGCATTTTCCGAATGTTCATCCATATATCTCAGCGCCAGGCGCAAAATCAGAGGATTGGGTTTACCTACAAAATAGGGAGTATATCCGGAAGCCTCTTCTATTAAAGCTGCTACCGCTCCACAAGCCGGAACAATTCCTCCCTCTCCCGGACCGGAAGGATCGGGATTAGTAGCAATAAATGGCACTCCTTGCATAATCAACTGGCAAGCTCGCACGATTTTATCATAGGGATAAGATTCCATCTCTCCTAAAATTACAAAATCAGGCCTATAATCAGTAAAAGAATAACCCACCTCATTGAGAGCTTGATACAGCCCTGTCCCTCCTAAAACAAAGGCCGAACCTTTAAGTTTTTGAGAACTCACAAATTGAGCAGTAGCCATAGCACTACTAAAGAAATGTTGAGCATCTATTTCTATACCGGCATTATTCATCCGATGTTGAAGGTCAGAAGGGGTATAACGGGAGTTATTGGTTAAAATTAAAAACTTATAGTCTTTCTCCTTGAGGCGTTCAATAAACTCCTTGGCTCCAGATATAGCCTGGTCACCATAAAGCAAAACTCCATCCATATCGATAAGAAAGGCTTTTTTATCCATAGTCTCACCCCAGAATTACTTCTATTATAATTTCTCCCCTTATTATTAGCAAATAAATGTTAACATGAGGTAAGCCAATTATATCTATAAGAGTATTTTCCCCATTCTGAATCTAAGAAAACTTTTCCACAGCAGAGACTTATAAATATTTTGTTCGAGCCGACGATTCCTTAGATTCTAATCTTCTCCTCCAATAGTAGTTTATTCTGCATTGACAGGTATTTGAATTAATGATACGCTTTTTGCTAGAGAAGGGAGGTGAAAGAGTATCAAATAGTAGTTTTTAGCTCATTAAAGTAAGTAGATTTTAAAGTTTTAGGTTCCGTTAAATTCGTTAGTATAGTGAAAACTAATTTTTGTTATATTAAGGGATAACTTAAGGAGGAAAACAATGAGAAAGGGTTTTGTTTACGTTTTAATGGTATTTCTTCTCGTTTTTGCAGCTTCAAGTATGGTAGTGGCTGCTGGCGAAAAGCTTACTGTGTGGGTGGGCGGACACGTAGTGGAAGAAGAAGACACCTGGAAAGAAATTATTTCTGACTTTACCCAAAAAACCGGAATTGAAGTAGAATACCAGTTAATTGGATTCGAAGTGTATTACGATAAGTTAGTCGCGGCTTATAGCGCTGGACAAGGACCAGATGTTTGTTTTGCTGATTTAGGAGGATGGGTACCAACTTTTGCTGCTCAAGGGTGGCTTGAGCCATTAGATGATAGGTTAGCAACAAGTGATGCTACTGAGCAGATATGGCCTAACCTTTGGCCTACTGTTACTTACCAAGGAAAACGCTATGGTCTACCTTGGTATACTGACTGTCGGCTTTTACTTTATA
>JAGPEW010000050.1 GCA_018056825.1 Candidatus Sordicultor aquaticus | reverse complement strand
CAATCTGGTTCGGAGCTTAGCTATAGGAGAGTTTTCTTCTCGGCTCTGTTGATAATATTGTAAAAGACTGGAAAACATTATATAAATGAAAAAAACTAAAAAGGGAATACTTGCCCATCCATAGTAGGTAAAATATCCCCAGGGATATAACGTTGCTCCTATAATAAAATTGTCACTGGTAAAAGCACATATAGAAAAAAAGAAGGAGAGAATCCAGCTCACCCAGGCTTTTCGCTGCTGAGAAGGATAAGTTCGAAGAACAAAAATAGTAAATTGGAAAATAGCAGTAGCAATATAGGGTACTCCTGCTAAATAAGCAAATCTGTACCACCACAGCGCCCTTTCCTCATTAGGAGAGACATACATAAAAGAACTGGGAAACAGCCAAAAGAAAACTGCCAAAATAATTAAAAAGAAGAAAATACTCTCTCGAGAAGCTTTCTCTCGAAATAAGACCATTATCCCAATCGAGAGAATTACTAAACTGGTGAGGAGAACTGCCAGAGCAAAGATAGTAAAGTTATAATTAGCAATTTGAAATATAACATTTTTAAATATAACATCGAACAAAACGTGATAGCCTCCAGTAATGGTGAATTGAGATTAATTTTTACTTTGTTCAGACGGGCGAAAAAAACAACTAAAGATTATATAGCAGGTAATGCACACTTAGACACTACATTACCTGCTATATAAGTTGTCAATATGGTATAACCAAAAATTTGTTTAAAAAATTCTTTTTATACCATTTATGAACGTTCTCTTAAATTGTAAAATGCTTGAGGTCTTCTCGTAAGGCTCTTCCCATATCCATAGTTTCCTGAATTTCTTTGTCCATCTCTTGTAAAGCAGCGCTCTGCTCCTCAGCTGAGGCAGCTACCTCCTCGGCTGCCGCTGCATTTTCTTCAGAAATGGAAGCAACGTTACTAAGTCTCGTAAACACTTCTTCAGCTTTTCCTACCACTTCTTGAGTTTGTATTTCATTCTGATGAGATATCTCTGACATTTCTCGAACCAACTGGGCGATTTTTTGAGATATCTCTTCTACCCGGAGGAAAGAAGAAGAAATAGAGTTGGTTTCTTCAGTTACTACCTGGTTAGCTTGGTAAATATCCTGAAAAGCTTGTCGAGCTCTATCTACTGATTTAGTTCCACTCTCCACTCTTTTGGTACTTTCCTCCATAGAGCTTACTGCTTTATTGGCTTCTTTTTGAATATCTCCAATTAAACCAGCAATACGCTGAGCAGCATGAGCTGATTCTTCAGCTAATTTTCTTACTTCATCAGCTACCACAGCAAACCCTCGTCCTGCTTCTCCTGCTCGAGCAGCTTCAATCGCCGCATTTAGGGCTAAGAGATTAGTTTCATCAGCAATGCCGGTTATAAGGTCGGTGATACTTCCAATTTCTCGAGAACTCTGACCTAAAGTTTTTACTATCTCTCCTACTGAAAGGACGGAATAACTTATGCTTTCCATAGCTTCTACCACTTCTTTTAGAGTTTTTTGTCCCTCTTCAGAAAGATTAAAAGCCTGAGTAGCAGATTCCTGAACTTTTTCTAAGTTACCTCCAGTGAGCTGGATACTTTCCATAACCTGATCTACTGCTTCTAAGGTATTAGAAGCTTTGTCTGATTGCTTTTTCAACTGTTCGGCCATCCCCTTCACCAGGTTTACCAGGTCTTCCATATTTTGGGAAACTTCGGTCAAATTCTGACTTTGTTCCTCTGACCCTCGGGCTACCTGAGAAATGGTTTGACCAATTTGATTTCCGGTTTGGGCAATTTCTCGAGAGGCGTGCTGCAGGTCTTCCATAGAGGATATAATTTTTTCTGCTCCTTCGGCTACTTCTTTTAGAAAGGCTCGTAAAGACCGAGAGGCCTGGTTGAGAGAGTTAAAGAGAGTTCCTAACTCATCTCGGCGACGGAGGGGAATTTCCTGAGTTAGGTCTCCCTTTTCTAAAACTTGAGCGAAAGAAACGCTGCGATTTATAGGAATGACAATACCTCTGGAGATAACTATCCCTAAAATAATGGCTATGATTACTATAATACCTACTACTAAGTAGAGGAGCTGAGATAATTGATTTTGAAGCTCGTCCACCCGGGTAACAGTAGCATCAAATTGGTTAAGTACTTCTTGGTTCATATCATTCATTGCCGCTAAAACTTGTTGCCCGGCTTCCCTTACATCGGCGATGGCTTTCTTGGTCTGACTATCGGTAACTGCCAGTTGTGTATCCAACCTGACTATTTCATTCCACAGTCTGACAAAAGGTCTCCAGCGATCGTTAATTACTGCTTCAGCAGTAACTGACCCATAAGTTTTTAAGAAGTCCTCTTCCATAAACTTCTTCATTTGTTGCATATTTGTTTCTACTGTTTTGCGAGAGGATTCTTTTGCTTCTGGATCGGATAGTAAAAGATAATTTTTTCTCTCCTGGTTAATAATGTTTAATTTATCTAACCATTCATCCATTCTCAAGTCTTCTAAAGTTCTTAAAAGAGAACTATAAGAACGACGGCATTCCATATATAAATTGTCTCGCTCTTCAGGAGTGGCAATGGGGGAGTTGTTTTGTAGTTTCTCCCAACTTTGACGATAAAGAACCAATTTATCTTTTATATCTTTTTTGGTTTGGTCAGAAATCATAGAAGAAGTGTCAATGTCTTTGGAGAAGGAATCGAAATAAGAGTTAATAGCAGTAGCTGTTTTTCCTTCAGGGTCACCAGTGGCTAACCAGCGAGAAATAAGAAAATCGATTTCCTCTACCGGCTGAGTGAATTTTTCTACTGCGTGTGCTACTGACTGGATAAAGTTAACCACTATTTGAGCTGGTTCGTCCATAGCTAAAGCATTTTCGTTTCTATCTTTTTGGATGGTGACCAGCTTAAGCCACCAATCTTTTAGTGAATCGATGCTGGTTCGGTGTACCATTTCAGAGGTTTTTAACGCCTGTAAGCTTCGATAAAAAGGGGTATCCTCTTCTACCGGATTTAGAGGATAAGGAAATTCTTCTTCCCAGATAGAATAGTAAGAAGATGCTTTAAATTCCTCTGATTCTGTTCCTAGTCTCAGGGCTTCGAGATAGGTTATAACCCGCTTGTTCAACTGAGCAAACTCGCTTTCCATTTGCTCAAGACTCTCGATGTCTTCCTCTAAAAGATAGGAAGACACCAGAGAATCTTTCTCCGAAAGAAGATCTTTAATCCTGGAAGTGGCTAAGAGTAGGGGAGTATTATTTCTTACTTCCTCTAGCGAAGTGCCTATTTCTCGAAAAGCATAAATAGCGAAGCCACCTACTACTGCTGCTAGCAGTGCTAGGACAATGAATCCCAAAGGAATTCTGGTTCGGATTTTCAACTTTATCCCTCCCAATCTTATTTATATAATTTCTATATTAGTTAATCGGCAAATTTACTTAAAACTTTATAATATTTGGAGATTTAACTAGAAATTTATCCTAAAATAGTATCTAGAATCATCATTATTATAAATCCTGTAAGAAGGGCATAAGTAGAAGAGCGAGCATGAGAAGAATGGTGAGTTTCAGGTATTATCTCGTCACTGATTACAAAAAGCATTGCCCCTGCAGCAAGAGCCATCCCCAAAGGAAGAAAAGAGTGCATAATGGTAACAAGAGAAATTCCTAAAAATCCCCCAATAGGTTCTACTAATCCGGTAAGCAAAGCATAAGTAAAAGCTTGGCGATGATTATATCCCACTCCTAAGAGGGAGACAGCTACTGCTAGTCCCTCAGGGATATTTTGTAGACCAATAGCCAGAGCTACTGTAACTCCATTAGATACATTTCCACTACCAAAGCTCACTCCCACCGCTAAGCCTTCTGGAAAATTGTGCAAAGTTATGGCCAGGACGAATAACCAAATTCGCCGGAGGTCTGATTCCAATCCTTCTCTTCCTCTTTCAAAGTGTTCATGAGGTATTATTTTGTCAAAAACATCGAGTAGTATCCCTCCTATGGCTATTCCCAGTGCAGCTATCCAGGCTCCTCCCATTTCTATTGCCGGGACTAAGAGACTAAAAGCAGTAGCGGCAAGCATTATCCCTGCCGCCACCCCTAATAGCTCATCCTTAAATTGGTGAGAAATTTTTTGCCCTTTCCCAAAAAGAATTGGCAATCCCCCAATACCGGTAGCTAACCCCGCTAAAGTACTCGCTAAAGTTCCTAAAATAACAGGACTCACAGACACCACCCTTTTTATTTTTTATTTTCTCTTAATTTTTTGAAGATGGCAAGCTCATTTGGAAAATGCCATTGACTTATTATAGTGTTCCGCAAAACCTGCTAAACTGCTAAAACTTTAAAGTAAATTGTATTGGAACTTAAAAAATAGGAGGTCGCTATATAATAGGGAATACTTTTTCCTTAATGTTTTGTCATCTTTGTGCTTTTGCCTTTTGTTTCTTGTTTTTTGGGGGAGCGATAGGAGCTTTTTCCCTATGTCAGGGTTATAAGGGAGAATATTCCCTCTCATAGTTTGCTTAAAGGCTTAAAAATTCCTTTACATTGTAAATAATGGTATTTTTCAAACAGCCTCCTAGCGCGCGCAATTGACAATGGCAAAATGAGTAGTATAATAGCAATCTGTTTGCTAGCTATCAATTTGCTTGCTAACCTTTAGTTAGTTAAGTAGTTTATTTATGGAGAGGAGGTTTGATTGATTGCTTACTGAAGAGTCGGACGACACAATCTTTCTAAACTTAGAAGGAATAGATTCCATTTCCCTTCAGGTGTTTCAGTCTCTTTTTAAATTTATGCGCTTTCATAGTCAGCTTTTATTCAAGCTAACCTCTGAAAAAGGCATTTATCCCGGGCAAGCCGTGTGTTTGTGGTTTATCAACCAAAATCCAGGGATTAGCCAGCGGGATCTGGCCGAAAAAATGCACGTAGCGCCCCCTACTGTAACTCTTATGCTTCAAAAATTAGAAAAAGCAGGGCTGGTAATACGCAAAGAGGATGAGCGTGACCAGCGCTTGAGCCACACTTACCTAACTAATGCCGGTATAGATATATTAAACGTGTTAAACGGTATTTTATCCGAGATTATAAATACCAGCTTAGAGAACCTAAGCCATGATGAGCAATGTAATCTCATACGTTCGTTGGATATTATAAACTCTAATATAGAACGTAAACTCTAAGAATGAAAGGGAATGCATTTATATGAAAGATTTACTGGTAAAATTCTTAAAACCTTACTGGAAGCAGGTTACTCTCACTGTAGTATTATTGTTATTGCAGGTTATGTCTAACCTTTATTTACCCAATCTGAATGCCGACATTATCAATAATGGGGTAGCTAAAGGTGATATCAGATATATTTTAAAGACTGGTAGTTTTATGCTGGTTGTAACGTTGCTTCTGGCAGCCTGTGCCATAGCTTCCTCGTATTTTAGCTCTAAGATATCTATGAGTTTCGGGCGAGATATGAGGAGAGCTATATTTTATAAAGTAGAGAGTTTTTCCCAGGCCGACCTCGATAAATTCGGTACGCCATCGCTAATCACCCGCAACACCAATGACGTGCACCAGATACAGATGCTGGTACTTCTGGGTTTAAATATTATGGTTATGGCTCCTATTATGTGTATAGGTGGCATTATAATGGCTCTGCGCCAAGATGTGGTGCTATCTTCTTCTATAATTATTATAGTACCTATTATGGCTGTAGTGGTATGGATTCTTTTATCAAAAGCCACGCCATTATTCCGCTCTATTCAAGTCAAAATAGACCGGGTGAATCAGATTATGCGCGAAAAATTGATGGGGGTCAGAGTTATAAGGGCATTTGTGAGGAATGATTATGAAGTTAGACGTTTTGATGAGGCTAACCGTGACCTTACTACTACCACACTGAGAGTGAATCGAATTATAGCATTTGCTATACCATCACTCATAATTATCATGAATATGTCCACTATTGCCATAATGTGGTTTGGGGGCCATAGAATAGACAGTGGCGCTATGCCTATAGGAAATCTAACCGCCTTTTTAACCTATGTAATGGAGATAATGATATCAATCACGCTGGCTATGAGTATGTTCATAATGGTGCCCAGAGCTGAGGCATCAGCTGAACGATTGCTGGAAGTACTCCATACC
>JAGPEW010000049.1 GCA_018056825.1 Candidatus Sordicultor aquaticus | reverse complement strand
AACCACTCTTGCTTCCTTTAATCCTTCTTTTACCCTTCGAGCTCACAGCATTCCTCCTGAAGAATTGAAAGGTTACACTCCGGTGGAAGCTAGAGACCGGTTTTTGCGGGCAGCAAAGGAAAGATCGGTTCCTATCTTCTATCTCCGTCTTTTTACCGATCCTCCTGCCTTTGGAAACTGGGAAAAAAACCTATCTTACTTAATCTCAGTTAAAAAAGCTTTAACTGATAATGGATATACTCCAGGGAAGGTGAATGTTCCTTTCCCCTCTTTTTCTCCTCCTCTTTATTCTTTGGTTTTCTTTTCTCTGGCTTTGTCTTTGTTTGTTTTTTGCCTTTGGAGCTCTTTTTTCCGTCCTTCTTTCTGGATTATTCCTTTGTGTTTTATTCCTCTGGCAGGGTTAATTTTCTATGACCTGATATGGGGTATGAGAGTTCTGGGGCTTCTAGCTGGTTTAGTTTATCCCACTTTAGGGATAATCGTTTTAATTGATGCTATTTATTCGGGAAGAGGAAAACTCCAAAGTTTAGGATGGGCATTTATGACTTTATTTTCTGGAGCTTTAACCGTATCTCTCGGTCTTTATCACTGGTTGTTTGTTTTGCGGATTTATCAATATTGGGGGGTTAAAGCTTCTCTCCTCGTTCCTCCCCTTTTGACGTTGCTTTATCTTTTTAGAAAAAGTTATTGGGGTTTAAGTATTCGACAAGTCTTGCTAGAAGATTTAAAAAGATTTGAGCTATTGATAGTGGCTTTTTTAGGGGTGGCAGCACTACTCTATCTTACTCGCTCGGGTAACTTTCCTCTGTTGCCCGCTGGTGGCTTAGAAACCAAAATTCGAGTTCTCTTGGAGCGCCTTTTGTTTATGCGTCCTCGTACTAAGGAATTCTTGATTGGTTATCCTGCTCTTTGGCTTCTATTCTATTGGAACAAAGATAAAATTCGTCCTGCTTACAGTTTAATTTTATGGTTGGGAGTAGCAGTAGGATTTTCTACTTTCTTTAATTCTTTTTGTCATATTCATACTCCTTTTCTTTATATTATTTTACGGTTTTTCAATGCTTTAGTACTGAGTTTTTTTGTGGCAGTAGTTTATATTTTAGTAATAAAATTAGCTCTTTTTCTGTGGCAGAAAGTGGGGAGATGGGGAGAGAGAGACTATTCACCGAAAAATTAAATTTTTTATTTTAGGATATTATGGTTTTGGTAATTGGGGAGATGAACTCAGTCTCAGGGCAGTTTTGAAAGATTTAGAAGAAATTAGCGAGAAACTGCAACTTCCTTTTCTTTATCAGGTTCTCTACCGAGAAAGTGATTTTCTTCTTCCGCTTCCTGGTGAAGCTTATCCAGTGAGTAGAGATAATTTCTTTTCTGTACTTCGGACAATTAGAAATAGTGATTATGTCTTAGTGGGAGGAGGAAGTCTATTACAGGATGTTACCAGCTTTCGCTCTCTTCTTTATTATTTTTCCCTTTTACGTTGGGCACAGGGGTGGAATAAGAAAGTTATTTTTTACCGGGTGGGTTTAGGTTCTCTTCTCCGAAGAGAAAGCCGTTTTTTAGTTTCTCGCCTTTTGAAAAAATGCTCTCTTTCTGTTTTTCGAGATGAAGAGAGCTTAGATTTAGCCTTAAGATTAGGTGCTTCCTCTTCTTTTCTGGGATGTGACCCTCTTTTTTCTTTTGAAAGCAAAGAAAAGCAAGGAGGAGAAAAGATAGCTTTGTTTGTTCGTCCTTTCCCTGAAAAAGAAAAGGAAACTTTATGCCGGGCCCTTTCTCAATTTAGCAGAGTTGAAGGAGAGGATTTAGAAGTGGTGGCTTTTCATCCCGAAAAAGATGAAGAAATAGCTAAAGAGATGGCTAAATATCTAAATTGTCCTTGGATTATTATGTCCCAATTTTCTCAAATAATTCCTTATTTTGAAAAATTGAAAGCGGTTTTTACTCTCCGTTTGCACCCTGCAATTTTAGCTACTTTGCTAGATATTCCCTGGTTTGCCTTGAATTTAGACCCTAAAATACAGGCTTTTTCTCGATGGTGGAATGAGGAAAACCTCCTTTCTTTCTCTCAACTAGAAGAAAATAGGTTGGTAGAAATTTATCAGAAAAAAGAGGTCTTGAAAGAGAGGGGGAAAAAGATAAACAGAGAATTGGAGAAAAGATCAGAGGAGAGCGTAGAAATGTTGAAGGAATTTTTGGAAAAGGTGGAAAAGAGGAAATGAAAGTTACTAGCCGGGAACTCTTCGGTTTTTCTTTTTATGATGGTGATTTGCCTGAACTTTTGGAAGTGTTAGAAAATAAAATAGAGAAAAAAGAGAAAGTACAGGTGATAACTGCTAACCCGGAAATTTTAGCTCGAGGATTTGAGGAGGAAGAGCTAAATAAAGCATTAAAGGAGGCAGAAATTATAGTAGCTGATGGGATAGGAGTGATAGTGGCCTCTCGTTTTTTAGGGAAAGCGATAAGTCACCGTTTACCCGGAATAGAAATAGGAGAGGCTCTTATGAAGAAAGGAGAGGAAAAAGGTTGGCGATTTTATTTTTTGGGAGGAAAAGAAGAAGTAACATATAAAGCAGTGAAAGGGTTAAAAACCAGGTATCCCCAACTGAGGGTGGGAGGTTTTCACCATGGATATTTTAGAGATGATGAAGAAGTTATAGAAGATATCAATCGAGCTAATCCTCACATACTCTTTGTAGGTCTGGGAGCTCCTCGACAGGAATACTGGATTCGTAGGAATCGGGAGAGAATCAATGCTGTGGTGATGATGGGAGTAGGGGGGAGTTTTGATGTGTGGAGCGGAACTAAAAAAAGAGCTCCTCAGTGGGTTAGAAAATTGAATTTGGAGTGGGCTTATCGGGTAATTTGTGAACCTCAACGTTTGCAAAGGGTTATTCCCGCTTTTTTTAATTTCATTAAAATAGTATGGAAAAACAAAAGAAACTAGATGGTATAATAGCGAAGAAGAAAAGATGGGATTTTTAGAATTTAAAAGAGTTTATAAAATTTATCCGGCAGGGATAAAAGCCTTAGATAACGTGAACCTTTCCCTAGGGAAAGGAGAGTTTGTTTTTCTATGGGGAGCCACTGGTGCGGGAAAAACTACTTTGATGAAGCTCATAACCAGAGAAGAGGTGCCAACCTCGGGGGAAGTGTGGTTAGAGCGGTGTAAAATTAGTTCCCTGGAAGAGCGGTATCTGCCTCTTTTGCGCCGTAATCTGGGAGTGGTTTTTCAGGATTTGAAATTGGTTCCTCACTGGACGGTTTACGAAAATCTTATTTCCCCGCTTTTAGTCTTGGGAGTAAAGAGGAGATACGCTCATCGTTTAGCAGGTGAAATTTTGGACTTGCTACATCTCCAGGATAAGAAGTATCATAAAACAGAGTGGCTTTCAGGGGGCGAAAAACAAAAGCTATGCTTAGGTAGAGCTTTGATTCATCGTCCTTATTTAGTTTTAGCTGATGAGCCTACGGGAAACTTAGATAGTGCAACTGCTCTGGACGTGGTGGGAACATTGTTTGAGTTTTCTAAGAAGTCAGGAGCCACTGTAATTGTGGCTACTCACAGTGAAGACTTGATAAGTAATTTTCCAGCTCGATTAGTAGCATTAGATAAAGGTAAGGTAATTCAATCTTGAGGAGAAAAGCTTTTGTCTAAGAACAAAGAAACTTTCTATCATCGGGGAACTTCCTATTTAGTAATGGGATTTTTAAGTATTTTCTTTACTCAGTTGATTTTAAATATTTTTATCTTTGGCTATTTGGAATTAGAGCAAATGGGAGGAGTATGGCAAAGTAGCTTTACTATACAGGCTTTTTTCCAAGAAAACACCTCTCCTGAAGTAATAGAAAAAGTGGAAGAAGAAATTGAAGCTTTGCCATTAGTGGGAGAAGTAAGGGTAATTAGTTCAGAGGAAGCTAAAAACAGATTTCTGAGCTACTTTAGTCTTCAAGAAGACAACTTTGGTTTAGAGGAAAACCCTTTTCCTCCTTCTTTGGAGATTCGGGCTAAAAGAGTAGAAGAATTACCTCTTCTGGCTCAAGAACTAGAAAAGAGGGAGGAATTTGAAGAAATTTTCTATGGGGGGGAAAATACTGAAGCTCTTCTACGTTTTTACCATTTTTTCCTTGCTGCTGGAGGAATTTTGCTCTTGGCTCTTTTTGTTTTCTCCCTTTTAGTGATTACTGCGGTTATTAAGGCTTCTATTCAAGCTCGAGGGATAGAAATTGAAGTTTGGAGTCTGGTGGGAGCTACTAAACGGTTTATCAGGATGCCTTTTCTTTATCAGGGGATGATAGAAGGTTTAAGTGGAGGAGTAGCAGCTTTGGTGGTTAGCCTGATTTTCTTCCACTTTTTGCTTGATTTCCTTCGTACTTCTTTTCCTTTCTTTTTCTGGATAGATTGGGAGGACTTAGTTTTTCCCTTAGGAGTGGTGAGTGTTTTGATGAGCAGTTTTTTAGGGTTTTTAGGAGCTCTTTTAGCTTGCAACTCAGTAGAAGAGGAAAATATTAAATGAGAAAGTTTGCTTTCTGGGCTTTTTTTTTCCTCCTTTTGTTTTTCTTTAGTTTTTCTGCAAGAGCTCAGGACTTAGAAAAGGAAATTTCTGAACAGCAAACTAAATTAGAGAAATTGAAGAGTGAACAGTTGAAATTAGACCAAGAGTTGGATAAATTATTAAAAAATGAGAAGAATCTAGTTGCAGAAATAGGAAACTTAGATAAGCAAATTGAAAGCCTGGAGAAAAATGCGGCTCAGTCTCGAGCTAAAATTCTCCAACTGGAGGCAGAGAGAAAAGAGCTACAAAAAGAGATTGAAACTCTTTCTCAAAAAATAGAAGAAGACAAAGAAAAAGTGAAAGATATTTTAGTTCGAGCTTACAAGTATAATGGAGGAGTTAATTTCTGGGAATTATTTGCAACTACCAGTGACCCTACTCAATGGGAAGAGCAATGGTTTCTCCTCCGTAAATATTACCAATCTCAGACTGATAGCCTGGGACGTTACTTAGAAGAAAAGGAAATCAAGGAGAAGAAGGAGAAAGAATTGGCGCAAATGATTCGTTTAGAATTGGTGTTAAAAGAGCAAGCGCTTTTAGAAAACGAGAAATTAGCTAAACTTAAAAGCACTCGGGAAGAAATGCAACGAAAAATTGCCTCAGATAAGAAACAATTTGAAAAGGCTAAAAATGAATTGGTTAAAGCTCAAAAGGAGCTAGAAAATTTAATTGCTAAGCTCCAGGAAGACATAAAAAAGAGAAGAGAGAGTCAGCCTCCTGTTTCTATTACCCCGGTAAAACAGGGACGTCTTTTTTGGCCAGTGCAGGGCACGGTTATTGAAGGTTTTGGGGAGCGGAAAGACCCTCGCTATGGAATTTCCTTTTATAATCCGGGTATAGATATAGGAGCGGAGAAGGGGAGTCCAGTTTTTGCTGCTCACGATGGAGTGGTAATTTTAGCTCAAACTCTCCGAGGTTATGGAAAAACTATTCTTTTAGATCATGGAGATATAATAACTATGTATGCACATCTCTCGGAGATAAAAGTAGCAGGAGGGCAAGAAGTAAAAGGAGGAGAGGTTATTGGCACAGTAGGTGATACCGGTCTTGCGGAAAGACCTCTTCTTCACTTTGAAGTGAGGGTGGGAAGCAGCGCTCGAGAAGAAGACCCTCTCAAGTGGCTAAGATAGGAGAGTGGGAGATGAAAAATAAAAAAATTTGGCTATTGATATGCTTGGCTATTTTACTGATAACGGTGTTAGCTTGGGAAAGTCAAGGAAATAAAGGAGCTTATGGTTTAGAAGATACTGTAGACTTAGAAAAGTGGCAACCTTTTTTTGAGACTCTTCTTTTACTGAAGGATAATTTTTATTCTGATGTGCCCTTAGACGATAAAGCTCTAATGGAAGAAGCTATTAGGGGAGTATTAAAAGCTACCGGCGACCCCTATGCTCGTTATTTAAATGAAGAAGATTATAAAATGGAAAATTCTGATCGGGTAGAGGGAGAGTTTTCTGGTTTAGGTATAGTCATAGCTATTAAGGATGAGAAACTTACTGTTATTTCTCCTATTCAGGGCTCTCCAGCAGATAAAGCGGGAATTAAGGCTGGAGATATCATTGTAGAAATAGATGGG
>JAGPEW010000048.1 GCA_018056825.1 Candidatus Sordicultor aquaticus | reverse complement strand
CCATGAGCTTTACTGCTTTAGAGAAATTAAATTGGATGTGATAGTTCTTCTTTACCTGGTTTAATATCTCTTCTATACCCAATCTCTTCCATAGGGTATCCCAGATAAGAAGAGGACCTAAGAGATAGGTATGTCCCAAGGAATCTTTCTCTTTGTCTAGAAGGATAAACTTACCTGATAGTTCAGCAAATTTCTGAGCTAAGGAATCTATAGTTCCGGAGTTTATTAAATCCTCTTCTCTTCCTAAAGTGCATATTACTCTATGTTTGGGTTTACCTGATTCATCTCTATAGGATTGTACTAACTGGAGATAATAAATGGGTTTTTCTTTACTTCCCCCTCTGGTTCTTTTGATAAACATTCTTCTACCCCCTCTTCTCTCTCTTTTACTACATAATAGCTATATACAATACTCAATGTCAATAGAAAAACATAAAAATATCACAAAATAATGCCATTACAAAATAAAGAGAAAATGAGAAATAGAAAAATAGAATGTAGATATATCAAGGGTTTCAGAGATTAAAGGAGTTAAAAAGAGGGAGAAACTGTCAAAGTCAGGAAGAACTATCTCTGTAGACCACTTAAGGTAGTGAGTGTAGTGACAAAATAGCAGATTCTAATTTAAAGAATATAGATTTGATGCGGGTTTCAGCTAAGTGAAGTGTCAAAGTCAGGAGAAAGATATAGATTTTTAATTAGGGAAGGAGGTATCCTCCTAAAGAGATCCTCCTTCCCGACTTTCGTCAGTGGTTTTAGCAACTCACTTCCCGCTCACAGTGGCGGGACCGCGCCGAAGTGGCGGGACCGCGCCGAATTCTCACCGAACTTCCCTATTAAGGCTATATCGTGAACTTTACTCCACTCACCGTAGAAACTATCCAGCCTTGAGCATTATTATATTCTTCAGCCGGAACTACTATCACGATAAGGAGTGTAGTCCCTTCATAAGTGGCCGCCACTGAAGCAAAATCCTTTCCGGTATCGGGATTGGTAGAAGAATACACCGAAATTTTTCCTTTCTTTCCCTGCGCTTCCACATCTACTGTTCCTTGAGGAGTCTTTCCTGCAACTATCTGAGAGATAACATTCTGCAGCCCCATTTCATCAGGAAACTGGAGAATGGTAATTTGTCCTCCTTGAGGGGCTTGATAAATTGCCCCACCTTCCACTGTCTGAGTAAGTGTGCTTCCGGCAGGGAGAGGAACGGTAAACTCTCCTTTTGGGTCACAATAGGTATCAGGAGGACAAGTGGTAGTTGGAGTAGCGGAAAGAGAAGGAAGAGATAATGCAGTAGAAGGAGAAGCAGAAGGAGCAAGAAGTGGTAGAGCTGGAGAAGAAGCAGGGGGCAAAGTTGGAGAACTCGTACCTCCAACAACCAACTGATTAATTATAGTCTGAAATTGAGGTTGAAAGGTATCAAAGTTAGAGGTGAGGCAGTCAAAAAGAAGAACCTGTGCCTCATTGCCCACTAAAAAGAAGTAAGCGCTACCCTTCAATTGATTGTTGGCTCCTTCCACTACAAAGGTAAAATCATGGCGAAGAGCAGGAAGATTAGCTACTGTGGTATCCTGAGTGCTTACTGGAGTATAGCCCGAAAACCCTACCTGCAAAGAATTAGCCTGGAAAGCAGAAAAGTAATCCTGTAAACTCATGGGACCGGGTAGCGATTCGACAAAATAATAAAGCTCAGCCATTACTACCCCTTGGGGATTTTTCACATTAAAAAGGGCTCTTATCGAAGGGTCAGGTGGACTTTGTGGTTCCCAACCGGGAGGCATATTAAATTGAACCTGGGCTTGCGCTACACCTCCCCCAAGAATTACGAAAAAGCTAAAAACTAATAAATATCTGACTATATTCTTGTTCATTGTGCTCACTCTCCTTTTATTTTGTACTCCCCGAAAGAATGAAGGGAGCCCAATAACCGGGATGTTGATACCGAAGAACCAAGTCTTTTTGTGCCATTTGCAATGCTTCAGCTTTGCAATAACCCTTTTTCCAATATTTATAAAACTGAATAAATAGCTCTGAGGTAGCCTGGTCACTCACCGACCAGAGGCTGACAATAAGAGTGGGAGCACCAGCATAAAAAAAGGAACGAGTAAAACCAACTAACCCTTCACTTTCACTATATTGTCCCAAGGCAGTTTGGCAGGCACTCAGCACCACGAGATTGGCAGAAAGAGGCGTTTTGAGGGCCTCTGCAGCCAACAAATAACCATCGTTTTCCTCATCTTCTGCTAAAGCAATAAGGCTGTAGAGAGGAAACTTTTCATCAGCCAGGGCATGAGTGGAAAGATGAATCACGCTATAAAGAGGAGCATATTGGTAAAATGTCGTTTCAGTAGCTTCTTTCCCTAAATAAATTTTTGCCTGCGAGAAAAGAGGAGCAATTGTTTTAACTTCTTCTTCTGACCCGGGAAGAGATGGTAAACTAGGATCAGAAAAGAAGGGATTAGCTAACCCCAAAAAAGTAGAGCTATCTTCTTTTCTTTTCTGAAGGGAGAAAAGATAAGCATTGGCTGAGGGAGCATAGGAGAAAATATAGTCTTCCAGAAGGAAATGTTCCTTCCGGATTAAAGCCTGAAAGGGTAAATAGGACAAAAACTTATGGGGAATTATCACTACCGATTTAGCCCCGGCTAATTTATCCTCTAGAGGATAAATGAGATACTGATAAAGTTCCTCCAAAGGGGGAGCGAAGTCTGTGGAATCGTAATCAGAAATTTTTTCCCTCGCTTTAAGCACCGTATCTTTTAATTGTCCTTCTCCTACCTCTATATCCTTTAAAACTAGAGAAGATTTACTTATTACCCAGGCCAGTGTCCGATGAGGAAGCACGTGATACACTAAAAGGACAGCCCCTTCTTCTAAGTTTTTTTGAATCTCAGAAAGAGGAAGAGGATGAACGGTAGCGAAAGACAAAAGCTCCGGGGAAGAATTATGGTAATCTTCAGTCAAGTTATTTAGCTTTACCGTTACCTCTTCAATTTCTTTATCCAGTTGCCAGAGAAGAAGTTGGTTTTCCTGAGTTGGTGGCTTTTGGGATACTTCTATTCTTTTAGCTTCTCGAGCTTCCTTTTCTCCTTGGAGTTTTCTGATTTTCTCCCATAATTCCTGATCTTCAGGTTTTACTTTCAGAGATTGTCCGGCCACCACGTCCAGGAAACTTCTTGCTTTTACTCGTTCTGAAAGGTTAAAAGCATCTTCATACCTTCCCTCTCGAAAATATTCCTCAATAAGAAGGTCATAAACTTCTAAGCGGTCGTCCAGAAAACAAGTTCTATCTGTGACATCTTCCATTTTACCCCGGGTATCTTCTAAAATCTGAATGGCCTCTTCCCAGGTAGAAACTGCTTCCTTTCTTCTTCCCTCCTGGAGATAGGCCTCTCCTTGACCTAAAAGAGCATAAAAGGTAAGAGAGGGGTCCTGAATAGTTTGTGTTTTATTACAAGCTTTTTCGAAATAGGAAGAAGCTTGAACTTTCTCTCCTTTTTGGAGAGCAATATAGCCCTGATTGATGAAAACCTGAGTAATTCCTGAAGAAAACTCATGCTTTTCATAAATGGAAAGAGCTAAATTTAGAGCTTCATCAGCTTCTTTTACCGCTCCCAGAGCCAGATTGAGATTGGCTAAATTATTCAATAAGCCAGCCGTTTCTATTTCTAATCCCAACTCCTCAAAAATCGACAGAGCCTGCTGGTAGAAAGTAATGGAGGAGGAAAAATCTTGCCGGGCTTTGTAAACCATCCCCAGATTAGAAAGACACAGCGCTTCTGTTTTACGTTCTCTCTGACTCCGGGCTAAGGCTAAAGCTCGGTTAAAATATTTTTCTGCTTCTTCCTCTTTACCTAAGTACCAGGAGAGCACCCCTAAATTAAATATAATCCCCAAATCATCAGGAATTCCCGCCTCTTGTTGGTAAGAAAGAGCTTCTTCTAAAATTTCTTTTGCCTTACCATACTCCCCCATCTGAGTGTAAATAACTGAAAAATTATTGAGCACCCAGAGTCGTTGGTAAGTGAGGCCCATCTTATTTATTAGCTCTTGAGCGCGAGCGAGGTTCTCCAGAGCTTGCTCATATTCAAAAAAGTAATCAGTCAGAACCTGCGATAAGCTTAAGCGGACTACAAACTCTACCCAGCTTAAATTCCGTTCTTGAGCAACTCTTAGCACCTTATTTAGTAAATCGTTTGCTGTTTTTGCTTCCCCCTGGGAGAGAGCTATATGAGAAAGATGATTTATAGCTAAACCAGTGATTTCTGGATAGAGAAAATCGGGGTCAGTGTTTGCTACCTCCTGCCAAGCTGTTCTTGCTTCTTCATACTTTCCTTCCTGATACGCTATAACTCCCTGGTTGAGAAGAAAAACCAATTTCCCATACTCATTTTGGGAGGCCTGATAAAGATTTTGTAAGTCTTTTAAATATCTTTGAGCTTCTTCCCAAAGGTTTACATTTTCGGTAATTCTTATCATCACTTCTAAGGCTCGAATCATTTTTTCCGGGAGCATCAATTGTTCATAAACAAAATAGGCTTTATAGAGCTCCCGTAGTGCTTCTTCATCTTTTCCCTGTCGAGAGAGCACTTGAGCTTTATAATATTGAGCATCAGCCTGAAAAAGAGAGTTGCCCAACAAAGCTCCGGCAAAAAGAAGAGCTTGAGCTTGAGAGAGGACCTGAGGATATTCTCCTTGTAGATAAGATTTTTCCATTTCTTTGCCCTGAGATTGGCAAAGAGATAACAAATCTTCTTTAGAATAGGTAGCTAAAGTTAATAGAAGATTAAGAGGGTCTGGAGGAGAAAAATGTTCCTCTCCGCAAACTCTCTCTCCTAGGGGAAAAATAGAGATAAAAAGAATCGCTATTATTCCCAGGAAGAAAATCTTCATACATCATTTAGCAGTAGCTTCAAAAGAGGTAATGAGATGGTTAAAGTAGGTTTGCAGTTTTTCCTGAAAAACCTCCTGTGGTGCCTGGCACAGGAGAGCAGAGTGATAGGACATACCACCTACTGGAATATAGAGGACATAAGGTTGTAAAAGAAAGGTAAAAGTTCTCCCCTGATAGTTGCCCTGCAGTATTACTCGACCAGAGGTCAAGCTCATTCCTGCTTGAGCTACTCCTGGATCGGATTTAAATTCCTGGTTGAGAATAACCAGGTTCTGAACCATCTGAGCAAGAAGTGATTCTATTTGTTGAGCCAAAGCTTCGGCATTCTGGATATTACTTTGAGTGGCTAAAAAAGCAGTAAAAGCCACTGTTCCTCCTTGGTCTTCAGAAAAAGTAACACTCCTGTTGAAAGTATCCACGTAAACTGACCAATTAGCCGGATATTCTACCACTCCTTTAATGAGAGGGTCAAAACTAAAGTTTTGCCCTAAATCGAGTTGCTTCCATTGCACCGTAGGTGCAGCAACTGGAGGCTGAACCGGAATTGGTGCCGGTGCTGGTGTAGCAACTCCGGGAATTATAGGACCTGAAGCCGGAGGCTGAGGCGCAGAAGATTCGCCACCAATTGAGGGCAGGGAAACACCCGGAGTGGGCTTTGCCTCTCCTAAGGGAGGAAGCTGAGGAATGTTACCTGTACTAGGAGGTGAGGAAGGAGAAAGAGGAGGCAAAGCTAAAGAGCGAATAATTGGTCCACTCGAGGATTGGTCGGAGGTCTCATCTGCAGAAGCAAAGGGAACACTAAATAAAACAAAAACCAGGAGAAAGCTAGCAAAAAAGAACATTCGGCGCATTTTTTACCCCTCCTAAGTAGGAATCGGAACTAATATTATCTTATGACATAATAGTTGTCAATTCCTCGAGGAGACGATTGGAAAAATACTATTTTTATAAAGCAGAATTCCTTCATACCCCAGATTATATACTCATCTTTATAGGTCATGAGTTACCTCTCTCGCAACCTTCCTCTTCTGTCCATCGTGAGCCTAGCGGTTTTTGCCGTGCTCGGCGATCTCTTCAGGGTCAATTGCGAGTTTGTAGTTTCGTTTAGATGACCATCTCGCTTTTCAATAAGCATCATTAATCGATAAAGGCGAGTTGCATGAGGCAAAAATCGAGATCGCACGGGATGCAACCAAACGACCCCCATGATGACAGAAATGAGCAATGACAAAATAAAGTATAAAACCACAAGGATTAGGTATAGGA
>JAGPEW010000047.1 GCA_018056825.1 Candidatus Sordicultor aquaticus | reverse complement strand
TCGTAAGCCTTGCCTAATACCTCTTAGCAGACTATAAGGAGGAGGTAATCCCCCCTATAACCTCACCATGTCCCACAATTTTTCTCTGGACACTATTATATATAGCTAACCGCAAAAGATAATCTGTGTGTTTTCTCTTCTCCGTCATCGCGAGGAGCGGGACAGCCTACGGCGTAAGATAAAAGCAAAAGAGATAGAGAAAACTAAACCCAATTCCGCTGGGGGGAAATACGCCCCAGCGACGTGGCGCTCTCTCTTTTTATTGAGCCTCAACAAAAAATAGAAAGATAGCTACATCGTGCTAAAAGCTCGGGATTGCCACAGACAATAAGAGGACAAAGCCCCCTTATAACCCCCAAAAAAACAAAAGCTAAAAACTTAAATAAAAAGACAAAGACTAACTGAGGAAGGAAAAGCGCTTCTGCGTTGTCATTCCTGAATGTATCTATCAGGAATCCAGAGTATTTAAAAACCCTTGAATACCTGATTAAAAATTTCAGGCATGACGAAAACAGGAGCAGGGAAAGAATGCTACAACAAATTTTGCGGTTAATCATGATTGTTTTCTCTATGATATAATAAACCGTGGTTGCAGAATTGGCTTTTTTGCTTTTAAATCACAAGAATCAAGGGTTTGGGGTAAAATAGAAAATGAAGAAGAGAGTTAAGATTCTCCACACTGCTGATTGGCATTTGGGATTGGTATCCTGGAAGACCCACCGGGAGATAGATAGAGAAGAAGAACAAAGAGAAGCCTTAGAGGAACTCGTAGAAGTAGCCAAAAGAGAAAAAGTAGATCTGGTGATTCACGCTGGAGACCTTTTCCATAGTTCCCATCATCCGGACAAAAAGACCATTAAGTTAGCTATGGATACTGTTTTGCGTTTGGTGGATATTGCTCCTTTTGTGTGGGTGATGGGCAATCATGATTGGTATGCCATAGAAGGATTACAAAAAGTTTTTCCTCCTCAAGCTTATATTATCCGCGATTATGTTCCCCGGAAAATAGAGGGTGTCCCGGTTACTGTTTTTCCTCTTCCCTATATGAGCTTAGCTCGTCTTTTGGGCGATTGCCGGGGAGAAAATATCCAAGACCAGGCTCGAGAGCTATTGAGGCAGGAGATGAGAGAGTGGGAAAGAGATTTTTTCCCCGACCGATGGAATATTTTAGTAGCTCATATTACTATTGAAGAGCTGGCTCGATATGCTGAAGCCAATCCTAACCGGGAAGTATTTTTGAAAAGAGCGGATATTCCCTCTGCTTTTAGCTATGGAGCACTGGGTCATTTGCACACTTTCTCCTTCTCGCGAACACCTACTCCTCTTTATTATCCGTCCTCGCTGGTGGTGGATAGCTTTGAACACACAGGAAAAGAGGGGAGTTTTTTGCTGGTAGAGTTGGAAGAAGGCAGAGAAAACAAAGTGGAGCCTTATTTTTTGTCCACCGCTCGTTTGTGGGATTGGGAGGTGAGAGAAGAAAAAGGAATAGAGGAAATTCATGAGGAAATTTCCCAAAATATGAAGGGGAAAAGAAATTATATCCGATTGCGTATCGAGGAAGATTTATATACCCCGACTCTGGCTAACAAATTGAAAACGATGGAAGGAGAAAACTGGCAAGTAGTGGTGGTAGAGGTTATTCCTCGGGAGAAAAAAGAAGTTGGCCAAGAAGAATCGCTCCCGGTGAACGAAGACTCTATCCCTCAGCTATTTTCTCGTTATTGTGAGGAGCAAAACATATCAGAAGAAGTGGTTAAACTTTTTTATCACTATTATCGAGAAGCAGGAGAGATTAGTGAGACCTCTTAAGTTAAACGTAGAAAAGTTTTTGGGTTTGGAATCTCTTTCTCTGGATTTTGAATCGAGTTTTTTTGTATTGGTGGGTCCTAATGGAGCGGGTAAATCTTCCATTTTGGAGGCTATTTTCTTTGCTCTCTTTGGACGAGGCATTCGCTTAGAGCGAGGGAAAAAAGAATTAATTCATCGGGGCTATCCCGAAGGTCCTTTGCGAGTAGAGCTGGAATTTCTCCTGGGGAGTAATGAATTTCGAGTGGTGAGAGAATATTCTCCTCGGGGAGGGATGGCAGTTTTAGAAAAGAAAGAGGATAGCACTTGGAGAGGTTTGGCCTCAGGGGAACAATTGGTAAACCAAAAAATAGAAGAAACTCTGGGCTTTGATTATCTCACTTTCAAATCTTCCGTGTTTCTGCCTCAAGGAGAAACTCTTTCTTTTGTAGAAGCTACTCCTGCTGAGCGATTTAGGACTTTGAGCAGCCTTTTTGGTCTAGAGCTACTGGATTTGATTCGAGATAGAGTAAAAGAAGAACTACGCTCTTTAGAAAGAGAGCTTCTTCCGGAAGAGAGTAAATTAGAAGAGCTGGAAAAAGAAAGCTTGGAAGAGCAGTTGCGGTCGGCTAAGGAAGAAATAAAATGTCTGGAAAATAAGGCTGAAGATTTGACTCAAAAGGAAAAAGAAAAAGAAAAGCGAACCGGGTTATTGAATAAATTAATAGAGATAAAAAATAGTGAAAAAGAATTACAAAAGAAGCATAGTGATTTAGAAAAAAATATAAATATAGCTTCCCAGAAAGCCCGAGAAGACCGGGAAATCCAAAAAGCTTGGGAAGTAAAAGCCTCTTTTTGGCAACCCTGGCAGATAGTAGTAGAACAGGTAAAGAACTGGGAGAAAGAGCAAAAAACTTGGTTAGAAAAGAAAACCAAAATAGAAGAAGAAGTTACCCAATTAAGCCAAAAATTGGAAGAAATAAAAGAAGGAATTACAGAGCGAGAGACCAAGAGAAACAATTTAGCCAGTTATGAAGATAAACTTCGTTGGGAAGCTCTACCCTTAGCCGAAGAGGCAAGAGCTATAAGGAAAGAATTACAAGAATTGAATAAAAACAGAGAAGAAACAGTAAAAAAAATAGAACAGATAGAAATCACTCTCCAAAAAGAGGAAGAAGCTCAAAAGAGATTAGAGGAGAAAATTACTGAGGAAAAAGAAAAAATAGACATCAAAGAAAAATTAATTGAAAGAGCAGAAAAAGCAAAAGAGTGGGTAGAGCCTCTCCTTAAAGAATTAGGAGAGAAAGACAGGGAACTTTCTCTTGTAGATGAGGAACTCAAAAGCTTACAAAAAGAGATTATGCTGAGTAATAAAGAGTATAAAAAAGTAGAAAGAGAATGGGAGAAAAAGAAAAAAGAGTTATCGCTCTGGCAGGCAGAAAAAAAATTAAAGGAAGAAAACTATCACCAGGTAGTAAAAAGCTTTGCTCTTTGGGAGCTAGAAAGAGAGTGGGAAGAAAAGGGAGCTTGCCCTCTTTGCGGTAATAATGTTCCCCCACCTCAGGTCAGAGCGTTTCCAGAGGTAGATTGGGAAGAATATCATTCTTTTCAGGAACAAGGAGTAAAGTTAGTAGAGGAAGAAAGCTCTCTCCGTCAGAAAAAAATCCAAGAAGAAACTAAAATAACAGAGTTAAAGGATAAAGAAAAGATAACATCGGAAAAAAAGAAAAAGTTGGAAGAGAAAAAGGGTAACATCTTAGATGCTCTAAAGAACATTGATTTACCACCTCTGGTAAAGCCGGAAAACTTAGAGGAGTTTTTAAAAGAAAAAAGAAGAGAGAGAGAAAAAGCGATTTCGAACCTTTATGAACTGGAAAAAAGCCAGGAAGTTAAAAAGACTGAAATAGAGGGAAGGAAAAAGGAAAGAGATAGAGAAAAGGAGAGGGCGAATACTATAAAAGAGAGTATAAGTGCCAAAGAACAATTGTTATCCGAAAAAAGAGAGCAGCTTTGGCAAATTTTTACTCTTCTGCGCTGGAAAGATGACCGACTGCCAGAAGAGGCTTTCAGTGATTTGTGGGATAAATTTTCAAAGCGTTTACAAGCGCTTTCGGAAGAAGTAGAGAAACTGAGGAGAGAAGAAAGTAGAACCGAGGAAAAAATAAAGATTCTTTGTAAAAATAAGGAAGAAGCAGAAGAGAAGATAGCGGAGTTATTAAAGCAAGGAGAGGAGCTTCGAGAGAGAGAAGGAGAAAAAAGAGAAGCTTTCCAAGAAGAGTTATCTCGCTGGGGTTGGAGTGCAGAATATTTTGAGCAGTTACGAGATAAAAAAGTAGGTAATTGGCAAGAGATATGGCATAGGTTAGAAGGGGAGATAAAACAAACCGAGAACTCTCTTCGAGATTATCAAGAGAAAAAGACAAATTTAATACACCAGCTGGAGATAAAAGAAGAGGAAATAGAAGAGCAATTGATGCAAGAGGAAAAAATATTGGAGGAGTTGTACAAAGAGTTGGGAGAAATCAGAGAGAAGAAAGGTAGCTTGGATAAAGATATAGAGAATTTACAAGCCAAAATAGAAGAGCGGGATAAACTGAGAAAAGAATTACAAGAGAAAAGAAAAAATCGGGAACTTCATTCTCAATTAGATAAAGCGTTAGATGCTCGAAGTTTTCGCAGTTACCTTTTGGGTTTTCTCTTTCGAGAACTGGAAGAAGAAGCCTCTTTCTTTTTAGGGGATTTGTCTCAAGGTCGCTATCTTTTACGAATGAAGATGGAAGAAGGCAAAGCCGAGATGGTAGTGGTGGATAATAATTATGGAGGAGAAGAGCGTTTACCCAGTGAATGCTCTGGTGGAGAAAAAACTCTAGTCGCTCTCTCTTTAGCCCTGGCTTTATCCCGTATTCATCTCCGGGAAGTGGGTAAAGAAAGAGGGGCAGATTGTCTTTTTATCGATGAAGGTTTTTCTGCTCTGGACCAGGAGCATTTAGAGTTAGTGGCTGATGCCATTTTACGTTTAAGCCAGGATGGGCGGATGGTGGGAATAGTAACTCATGACCCCTCTTTTGCCCGCTATTTTCCGCTGCATCTTGAAGTCAGAGGAGGAAAGGCTTTTTGGAGGAGAAACGAGGAAGTTATTTGAATTTAGCCGATTTTTTGCGGGAAAAAGCAGCACAACTTGACCACTGGTTTTATGATGAGGATTCTTTTCCTCGCTTTTTTAGAGAAGAAAACGACAGTTTTCTAACTACTTCTGATTTATGGGAGATAGAAGAAGGAGATTTTTCTTCCTGGTCTGCAAAGCGCCCTTCCCCGGGTTTAGAAGAGGTTTATTTAATAGATGGAAGGATGCGAGTCCATGCCCGCATTATAGTGGGAATGAAAGTGGTGCTCTTGGGTGAAGTAGTAGCGGGTTTTGCTCAATGGCAAAGAGATAGGGGGCTTTCGTTAGGTTTTTCTCCCCAGAACCCTCCCCGGTTAGAGCGGGTTTTAGGAGCACCAGAAGGTCTCTTTTCGGGAGAAATGGTTTCTCGAGAGTTTTCCTTGGGGCCGGGCTTCGTTTTTAATGTCTGGGAATCAGCTCGTACCTCCCGCTATCCTCAAGAATTAGAAGCAGCCCAACAAGCTATTTTTAGTGCTATGCAGGTTTTAGAAGGCAAAGTGGTAAGGGATTTGCTTTCTCGCTCTTCCTGCATTATAAAGGATGGGACACTACACGAAGGAGACCCGGAGTTCCGACCGGGAGTAGGACCTTGCGGCTTGGTGAAAAGAGTGGAAGATTTACACCTTCCCCCTTCTTATTTGGAATCTTTATTTCAATTGGAAAAAGGAGAGCGAACCCCTTTTTTTAGTGCCTATTTGAGAAAAGATTCTCCTACATTGCGAGTTTTTTGCTATACTCGGTTAGTGAAACGAAGTGACAATTATCCCTGGAAAGGGTTAGTGCGCTTAGAAACCCTCTTGAATAAGGAGAGATGGATAGGGGAAAAAGATAATATTTCTCTCTTTTTCGATGGATTGGTATCTCTTCTACCTTTTTTGACTGCTGACTTTCCGGCTAAAAGATTACCGGAAAACATTTTCCCCGTCATTGCTTTAGAAGAACATTTGGGGCAATATCTATCATCTCCTCTTTTAGTGCAAGAGTTGGTGCGGAAAACTTTGGGGAGGAAAGAAAATGGATGAATTTATCGGTACAGTAACTGGTTTAGAAGAAATTAACCCCTATTGTTTCTTTGTGCGAGTTAACTCCTCTTATTCTTCTACTGTTGCTTTGGATCAGGTGGTAAGGGTGGATTATCACTGGGGGGATAGAGAGTTTCATGCTTATGGAATGATTACTGAAGTAAAAGCTAAGTGGGACGGTAGTATTTCTACTGGTTACCAAGAAGAAGCCTATAACGAAGGAATT
>JAGPEW010000046.1 GCA_018056825.1 Candidatus Sordicultor aquaticus | reverse complement strand
AGAAAGAAAAGCTGAAAATATGAGAAAAGAACGAGACAGGAAAAGAGGAAAATTTGACAACTGAAAGAAAGAAAATTAATGAGTCCGTTGTCCATAAAAGGGGTTAGAAAAGGAGAAAAAGGCTGGAAGTGGCTATCTAAGAGGTTTTGTAGCTCAGCTGGGAGAGCGCCGGCTTTGCAAGCCGGAGGCCACGGGTTCGAATCCCGTCATCTCCACCACGGTAATCCATTAGTGTGGATACGGCAAAATCGTAAAAGTTTGTTACTTTTTAAGTAAAAAGAATTTTAACCCTTCTGCTTTTCTTCTTTTGTTGTAAATTATACCTTATAATATAAATTATCTGGTGCTTTACCTTTTTTTCTTCAGTTACATCATCTCTCTTATATAGTTAACTGCAAAGGACAGTCTGTGGCACAAGCTTGAAAGGCAAAAATGAAAAAACAAAAATCACCGAGTGTTTAACCCAATATAATTTGCCTTTTTAAGGCTCAACAAAAACAAGATCACCATGGGAAGGAATAGCGACTATCGCGATGGCAGAGTGAAAAAGACCGCTACGCCCGGCAAAAAACCGTCAGGCTCGCGATGATGGAAGGAAGCGAAGTGCCGTAGGCTGTCTTGTTTTTTTCAAAGGGTTGTTCTCCTTCTTATAATTTGTGGTAAAATTATACTCGGCAAATAAGAAGAGCTAAACATATTAATACCTGAAAAATCTATGTAAGTTCATTTTGATATCTATGGGGAGGTAAGGTTGATGAATCAACCTTTTAAGCGATATGTGCGATGGCTGTATCCAGGGATGAAAGTAAAGAGATGGTTGATTTTAGTCATTGTGGGTGTATTTCTCATCTCTTTAGGAGTGAGTTTAATTGTTTCTACTCCTTATTTTAGAAGTATATATGTATTGTGGAGAGATTTTGTTTTTAGATTTATAAATCGTTATTGGTTAGCTGTAGTTTTTGGTTTGGCCTGGTTAGTAGGAGGAGTGGTGTTGGTAGTCTACGGCCTGCAAAGAATGAACCGCTCAGTTATCACTGCTATTTCTTCTCTTCCAGAAAAAGAAGTGGTTAATGAAGTTTTCAAAAAGAGGCAGCTGGAAAAAGGGCCCAGTATTGTGGCTATTGGAGGGGGGCACGGGTTATATTCTCTTCTTCACGGATTAAAGAACTATACTTCTAACATTACTGCGGTAGTTACAGTTTTTGATGACGGAGGTAGCTCTGGTCGCTTGCGAGAGGAAATGGGGGTTTTACCTCCTGGTGATATTCGTAACTGCTTAATTGCTTTAGCTGATGCAGAACCCCTAATGGGTGAGCTATTTCAATATCGTTTTGGAGAAAGCACTGGTTTAGGAGGACATAATTTTGGCAATCTTTTTATTACTGCTTTGGCTCAAATTACTGGAGATTTTCAAAAAGCAATTTTTGAATCCAGCAAAATTTTGGCAGTGAGAGGAAGAGTTCTACCTACTACCACTCAAAATGTTTTCCTCCGTGCTGAGTGTGAAGATGGATCAATAATTTTAGGAGAGTCTCAGGTAGGTGTCTGTGGAAAAAGGATAAAGAGGATTTTTCTGGAACCTTCAGCAGTGTATACCACTCCTGAGGTAGTTAAAGCTATCGAAGAGGCAGATTTAATAGTTTTAGGGCCAGGGAGCTTGTATACCAGTGTTTTGTGTAATTTGGCGGTAGAGGAGGTAAGGGAAGCTATTTTGCGCTCCTCTGCTCCTTTAGTTTTCGTGTGCAATATCACTACTCAACCGGGAGAAACTGACGATTATGATTTTTCCGACCACTTACAAGCGGTTTTCCAATTTATTCCTCCTCAACGTTTAAACTATGTTCTAATAAATAATGGAGTGCCGAGTTCAGAAGGAGAAAATGAGCTGTCTATTTCTGGAGCAAAAATGGTTCGAGGTAATGGAGAAGAAGTGCCTTCTTCAATTAAAGTTATAAAAGCCGACCTTATTTCTTATCATCATCCTAGTCGTCACGACTCTCAGAAATTAGCTCAAGCAATTATGTCTGTTCTTCTGGAAGAAAAACCCTCCTGGGGTTTTTATCTAACTCTCCACAATGACGAAATCCTCAAAAATTTGAACCCTATGTATCTAGTGGGTCAGTGGAGAGCAAAATCTCGGGAAAATGGAGAAAAGAAAGAGAAAACTTTGTCTATGTTTAGGGATTAAAAGCATCTAATCGAAAATGAGTTCCCCGAGAAAGAGGGTTTTTCAATGCTTCTTCTGTTACTAAAAAAGCGGTTTCGGCTATATTTTGAAGCTCTATAAGAGCTGGAGATATACCATAACTTTCTTGGAGGTAGGCAATTTCTTTTTTAAAAGCAGTCAATATCTGCAAAGATTGAAGCAGCCCTCTTTTTTCCCTTATTAAACCTACGTTTTCCCACATATTAGTCTTAATAGCTTCCTTTGAGCTGCGCACGATACTTTCTGGAGGAGGGTCTCCTATTTTTCCTCTCCAGGGAAAAATAGTGAAAGTAGGAAGTTTTTCTCTATATTTTGTTATATCTTTGGCTACTCGATATCCAAAAGTAAGGCCTTCAAGTAAGCTGGTAGAAGCTAAACGATTGGCTCCATGCAAGCCACTGCATGCCACCTCTCCTGCGGCATACAATCTTTTTATAGAAGTTCTTCCCCAGGTATCGGTAAGCACTCCCCCACAGGAGAAATGAGCACCAGGAGCAACAGGAGCTGGTTCTTGAGTTATATCTATCCCCCTTCGAAGGAGTTCTTCATAGATGGAAGGGAAAGTATCTTTAATTTTATCAGGAGTCATCTTTGCCCTAAAATCCAAATAAACACAATTACTCTGGTAAGATTTCATTTCCTGGAAGATAGCTCTTGCTACTACATCTCGAGGAGCTAAACTTCCTCGAGGATGATATTGGGACATAAAGGGCTTTCCCTCTGCATTTAAAAGTTCTGCTCCCTCTCCCCGTGCTGATTCAGAGATGAGAAAAGAGGAAGAATATTGAGGAGTGTAAAGGAGAGTAGGATGAAATTGCACATATTCCATATTGCTCAATCGAGCTCCCGCTCTTTGGGCGATAGCAAATCCACCTCCTGTGTTCCATGTACCTCCTGAGGAATAGCGATAGATCTCACTTAGTCCCCCGGTAGCTAAGACGGTAGTGGATGCCAGAACGGGAATTATCTCTTTTGTTTCTCCTTTCCATATATAAGCTCCCAGGCACTCTAAGGGTAGGTAGCGAGTGTCTGGTTGGAAAGTATCACGAGAAGAAATAATGAGATCTACGACTAAAGAATTTTTGCTCACCTCAATTAATGGTTGGCATAAGACGGCTTGGTTTAAAGCTTCTTGAATCACTTTTCCTGTGTAATCTTTAACATGGAGAATACGGCGTAAAGAGTGATTTCCTTCTTGGAAAAGGTCCCATTTCCCATTTTTGCGGTCAAAAGGAACTTGTAAACGGTCAATTAGTAACTTTTGTACTAGAGGCGGACCCAATCGGGATATCAATCTCGCACTTGGGCTATAAGCTGTAAAGGCCGAAGCTTCCATAATATCTTTAAATAGTAAAGAAGGACAATCGTCTTCTCCTCGAAAAACTATTCCTCCTTGAGCTTTGGCTGTGTTAGTCTCTTCTAAGCCCTCGCCCTTGGTAAGTAACAGTACTCGTTTTCCTGCCTCAGCTAAAAAAAGAGCGGTGCTGCTTCCGGCGATACCATTGCCAATTATTAAGACGTCGTAGTAGTCAAGCATTTTCTTCCATTTTTAGACTCATATCAATCCAGGTGGCATGATGGGTAATGTAACCGGTGGAAATTACATCTACTCCTTGTTCTGCTACTTCCCGAATATTAGCGGGAGTAATGTTTCCAGAGGCTTCTAAAGTGGCTTTTCCCTTAGCTAATTTAACTGCTTCTCGGATATTTTCTACACTCATATTATCTAGCATGATGATATCAGCTTTCCCTTCTAGTGCTTCTTGCACTTGTGCTAAAGTAGCACATTCTACCACTATTTTAGCGGTAAAGGGAAGAGCAGGGCGAATTTTCTTTAGTGCTTCTTTTACTGAGCCACAGAGAGCAATATGATTATCTTTAATTAGAGCACAATCGTAGAGTCCTAGACGATGATTTACTCCTCCACCACATCTTACAGCGTATTTTTCAAAAATTCGTAACCCTGGACTGGTTTTTCGAGTATCGGCTACTTTTACCGGTAAATCTTCTACCAATTTTACTAATTCCCGGGTTTTAGCGGCAATGCCGCACAGACGTTGGAGGAGGTTTAAAGCAGTTCTTTCTCCCATAAGAATAGCTCGCGCTGGTCCCTCTATTTCTAATAGTAAATCTCCATAAGAGAAACTCTGTTCCTCAGTTATTTTTGCTTTGCCTCTCACTTGAGAGTCAAGGAGAGAAAATACCCGGAGGGCAAAAAAACTTCCTGCCATTACTCCTTCTTTTTTGGCTATAATTTTAGCTTTTACTATATTTTTCCCCAAATCACCCAATCCTTGGGTGGTTATATCATCAAATCCTAAATCTTCTTCTAAAAAAGCCTGCAATCTTCTATCTACATCCCATGGAACTAAACCTAACATATATTTATCACCCTTTTCTATTTGGAAAATTTCTTGAGAAAATTCTGGTCTTCCACCGTTCCCTGTAAGAGGTAAGCGGATATTTTTTCTATTCCTCCCTCTCTTCCATATCGAGAGGAAAGATATTGATTGTATTCAAAAAGATATTGGGGATTTTGGGATAAAGATATTGCTTCTTCCGGATTTAAGTTGGAAAGAGGAAGAACTTTTTTGCCCAATCCTGTTGCTTGAATAGTAGAAAAGTCATCAGTACTCAAGACAAAATCGCACTGTTGTAGCACTTCTCCCCGGAACCGAGTGAGATTCAAATAAACTCCCTCTTTTTCTAAGTATCCTTCCATGGTATCTCCTTCTAAACTTCTTCTCCAGTGCCATCCCTTTAATTCTCCAGCTACTTTTGCTTCCTGAGTTTTTATTTTCCCGGGAATGGTTAAGATGAAATAAGCTTTAACCTTTGAAGACATCTTTTCTACTACGTCTAAAAAGAATTTTAAATCAGTAGAAAACTTTTCTTCTCGGGGAAACAAGGCATAGATGGGTTTTTTCCCGTGGGGAAAAATAAAAGCGGAAGCAATGAGAAGATCAACTAAGAGGTTACCCACAAAATAAGAGGGTATATTTTTTCTCCGCAAATTACGCACTAACTCCTGGTCATTAGTTAAAACTATGGATGAAAAGCGAAAAAATATAGTATGCCAGAAAGATAAGGAAAAATTGAGGCTCTTAATTACCGGGATATATATGGTTTTTTTGCCTGTTAAAAGAAAGAGAGGAAGAAGAAAGTGAGGATTATTACCCCAAAATACTACCTTTTCTTCAGATTTTTTTCTCTTTGCTAAAGCAGAATAAATAAAATATAACTTTTTAAACCCTGTCATAGCTTGTTGAGAAGGTTTTTCTAATTTATCGATATGAAGAAAAGAAATTTCTACTTCAGGGCAAACCTTCTTCATTCTATTATAAAGGGCTAGGGATAGCTTTTCTTCCAAATCTCCCTGGGTAATAAACAAAAAGTCCATTACTGCCACCTTTTCTAAACTTAATCATTCCCATTTTTGAGGTGCTATTTTATAATTAATTAGTAAATCCTATTTATTATAATATAGTTATAGTTAACCGCAAAATACTATGAGGGGGCGTACCCCCAAAAGATAAAAACAAACAGCCTACGCGTAAGACTTAAAAGCAAATTAGATAAGAAAAAAATCTTGATAATCACGCTGGGGAAAAAGGCAGCCTACGGCGTAAGATAAAGGCAAAAAATGAAAAAGATAAAAATCACTGAGGGGAAAAGAATCCCTCAGTGCCTACGGCGTAAGACTTAAAATAACAATAAGGGGTAAAAACCTTTATAACCCCGACTATAGGGGGAAACTGATCCCCCTATCACCCCCGAAAAGTAAAGAACAAAAATAAATACAAAGAAAACACACAAAAAAACCTAAAAACCAAAAATTACTGGTGGGAAACCCCTTGTAACCTCCAAAAAGCGAAAGAAAAATATAAAAAACAATAAAAGCCACTGATGAGGAAAACCTCCACCGGTATAAAAAAGAAAATGTCTTTTTATGATTTCCTCAAAACAAAAGTAAAAACTTAAACCACAATTACCTATTGAGAAGTTATAGTATCTCTCAATACAT
>JAGPEW010000045.1 GCA_018056825.1 Candidatus Sordicultor aquaticus | reverse complement strand
AGCCTACGAAACGGAAGAAAAAGGCTGGGAACCTTCTCTGGTGGGAAAAACGGGAATAGCTAAAAGTATGCTTCGCCCGGCGGGAATAGTGGAGATTGAGGGGAAAAGATGGGATGCTATAACTGAGGGAGAATTTATATCTCCTGGTACCAGGGTAAAAGTGGAAAAAATAAAAGGAAATACTATAGTAGTTAAGTCTGAGGAAGGAGGGTAAAATTGGTGTTTTTAAATTATTTAGTTCCTTTGATTATCGTAGTAGTAGCTCTGGTGATTTTCTTTTATTTGGTTCCGGTGGGGTTATGGATTTCTGCTTTGGCGGCGGGAGTGAAGGTAAGTATTACTACCTTGATTGGTATGAGGCTGCGGAGAGTTGAGCCCGCTTCTATTATTCTTCCTTTAATTAAAGCTACTAAAGCGGGTTTGGACCTGGATGTGGGGTTATTGGAGGCTCATTATTTGGCCGGAGGCAATGTAGACCGAGTGGTCAACTCTTTAATTGCGGCAGAGAGAGCAGGTATTCCCCTTTCTTTTGAGCGCTCTTGTGCCATTGACCTTGCCGGAAGAAATGTTCTGGAAGCGGTGCAGATGAGCGTTCTTCCCCGGGTGATTGAGACTCCTGAGGTTACAGCAGTGGCTAAAGATGGAATTGAGCTTAAAGTAAAAGCTCGAGTTACCGTTAGAGCTAATATTGACCGACTGGTGGGAGGTGCTACTGAGGCTACAGTAATTGCTCGAGTGGGAGAAGGAATAGTTACCACCATTGGTTCTTCTCACTCTCACAAGGCAGTTCTGGAGAACCCTGATAGTATTTCTAAAACAGTTCTAGAAAAGGGATTAGATGCCGGGACTGCTTTTGAAATTCTCTCCATTGATATTGCCGATATAGATGTAGGTCAGAATATAGGAGCTCGCTTGCAAGGAGATCAGGCTGAGGCAGATAAGAGAGTAGCTCAGGCTAAAGCCGAAGAGAAAAGAGCTATGGCAGTAGCCAGAGAACAGGAAATGAAGGCATATACTCAAGAGATGCGAGCTAAAGTAGTGGAAGCAGAAGCAGAGATTCCCAAAGCTATAGCCCAGGCTTTAAGAGAGGGGAAATTGGGAGTTTTTGATTATTATTCTCTTCAAAACCTGCAGGCTGATACCCAGATGAGGAAAAGTTTTGGCGAGAAAGGAGAAAAGAGAGAAGATGAAAAAATCTGAACCAGCAAGTGAAAAAGTAAAAATAAAAGAAGCGGAAGACCCAGCCAACTGGTATATGATGCACGAGCTTCTCTCTCTGCCTTTATCTTTTCGCCTCCATCCTTATTTGCAGAAAATGAATTTATATTATTTTCAGGCGAACAAAAAATAAGTGGCGTTCCCCTTAATGCTTGATTTTTTGCTCCAATATATCTTTTTATATCCCAAGTTGTATAATAAAAAGAAAAAGGAGGATGGTTCTATGTCTAAAATAATGAAAGAGTTTAAAGAATTTGCCAGTCGGGGAAATATTATTGACTTAGCAGTAGGTATTGCTGTAGGTAGCGCTTTTGGAGTGTTGGTTCAGTCTTTAGTTTCTGATTTAATTATGCCACCCATAGGACTACTTTTAGGAGAAATAGATTTTTCCAATCTTTTTGTGGTGCTAAAATCAGGTAATCCCCCCGGACCTTATTTAACCCTTACCAGTGCTAAAGATGCCGGAGCAGTAACTATTAACTATGGGTTATTCGTCAGCCATCTGGTTTCCTTTTTGATAATTGCCTTCACCTTATTTTTGGTGGTGAGAACAATTAACCAGTTCCAACGCAAAGAAGAAGCTCCTTCTCCTACTACCAAAGAATGTCCTTATTGTCATACCAACATTCCTATCCAAGCCATTCGTTGCCCTAATTGTACTTCTCAGCTGTAACTACGGAGATGATGGGTTGGCAAGCTATTTTCAATGAGCCTTAAAACACTTAAAGGTAATATAGCCTACGATGTGAGATTAAAGAAAAGAGACTAAAAACATAAACTCACTGAGGGGGAAAGCATCTTAATATCGAAAGAAACAGCGAGATATGGCGATACAACCTTGCAGCTAACAATTATATTTCAAAAAATTTCCCTTTAGATGCAAAGAAGTAAAAAATACTTTATAATAATAAAAATTAGATTCCCAAGGAGGATGAGGGTATGGCTGATTTACTTCTCATTAAAGTGGGAAAAAGAGAACAAAATGCTCTGAAAGTGCAAGAATTGCTCAGTCGTTATGGATGTAACATCAAGGTTCGTTTGGGACTCCACGAATTTAGTTCTGAATGTGAAGGAGAAGATGAAGGTATCATAGTTCTAGAGCTCTCTGGCAAATTAGAAGAATTCAAAAAACTTAAAGAAGAGTTAGAAAAAATAGAAGGAGTTAAAGCTATTTATGAAGAATTGTAGCATGGAATTTTTTCTTTTACGGGAAAACGAAAGGAGAACCTATGGAGAGTAATATTGACCTTTCTAAATATCGCTTAAGCCCGGAACAGTTGCGATGGGTTTGTTCCCCGGATGCTTTTTCTTTTGAGTGTACCGATGAATTAGAAGAACTGGAAGGTTTCCTGGGTCAAGAAAGAGCCCTGAGTTCCATCGAGTTTGGTTTGCGTATGGAAAAACCGGGATATAACCTCTTCGTAGTTGGCCCCACAGGAACTGGAAGAGCCAGTGCAGTCAAAAAGTGTATTGAGAGATTGGTGAAGGAAAAGAAAGAGAAAGGTTCTCTTCCCGAGATAAATGACTGGTGTTATATTTTTAACTTTGATAATCCTGACCGCCCTCAAGTGTTAAAACTTCCCCGAGGAGAAGGAAAAGTTCTTTCCCATTTATTGGATGAATTATTAAAAAACCTCCGAGACGCCATACCCAAAACTTTTGCTGGAGATGAGTATAAAAATCAGAAACAAATTCTGATCGATGAACAGCAAAGAAAAAACCGGCAAATAATCCAAGAACTAGAAAAAAAAGCTTTAGAAGAAGGGTTTGCCTTCCGCATGACTTCTATGGGTCCTATATTGGTTCCCTTAGTAGGAGGAAAACCTATGACTCAAGAGCAATATTTAGCCCTAACTGACGAAGAAAAGGAGCTTATAGAAAATAAAAGACAAGAACTCTTAGCTCAAATTAGCGATGCTTTTGATAAAATTCATCAATTGGAAATAGATTTAAAAAACAAAATAGCAGAACTCGATCGGAGAGTAGCAGAATTTGCCATTAACCCTCTGTTCAAGGAACCAGTGGACAAATACAATTCTTATCCTGAGGTGCTTAAGTTTTTGGAGTCATTGCGGAACTTCACTCTTTCCTATCTGTACATCTTTCGCGATGCTTCAGAAACTCCTCAGCAACTTCCTCAACTTCTTCCTTACCAGAGGATGCAAGACCCTTTCTTACCCTTTAAAATAAATGTCTTCGTGGATAATTCCTCCTTAGAAGACCCTCCCGTAATCTTGGAAACTCATCCTAATTGGACCAATCTTTTTGGGAAGATTGAACGTCGAGCTTTTATGGGAGCTTACTTCAGTGACCATACTATGTTGAAATCTGGCTCTCTTCATCAAGCCAATGGTGGTTACATAATAATGTATTTCCGAGATTTAATTAGCAATCCTGGTTCTTGGGAGGGGCTAAAGAGAACCTTGAAAAATCAAGAAATAAGGTTAGAAGACCCCTTTGAACAATTTGGCCTTATTGTCCCCCAAGGATTACGTCCCGACCCTTTGCCTTTCAATGCTAAAGTTATTATCATTGGTGACGAATACTACTACCGCCTTTTAACTCTTGTCGATGAGAACTTTCGAGACTTATTTAAAATAAAAGCAGACTTTGATTATCAGGTCCAAAGAGAAGAGGAAGTTTTGCATTCCTTTGCCTGTTTTGTTAATAACTGTTGTAAAGAAGAAGGACTCTTGCCTTTTGACCGCACCGGGGTGGCGAAAGTTCTGGAATATGGAGCACGGGCGGTTTCTCACCAGAAGAAACTCAGCTCTCAATTTGGTTTTGTAAAAGATATCTTAGTAGAAGCAGATTTCTGGGCGCGAGAAGAAGGAAAAGACCGAGTTTATGACCAACATGTCCAGAAAGCCATACAAGAGAGGAAAAAAAGACTGAGTCTTATGGCTGACCATCTACAAGAAGCTATTTTAGAAGATGTATTATTGATTGATACCCAAGGAAGCGTAGTAGGACAAATCAATGGATTAGCAGTTTATGACCTCGGAGATTATAGCTTTGGTCGTCCTTCTCGTATCACTGCTCGCACTTATCTTGGAAAACAGGGAGTAGTAAACATCGAGCGAGAGTCACGCTTAAGTGGCCGCATTCACGATAAGGGAGTCCTCATTCTGGGGGGATACTTAGGTTATAGGTATGCCCAAAATAAACCGCTCTCCGTAGCAGCCAGTATCTGTTTCGAGCAGTCTTATGAAGGAGTAGAAGGAGATAGCGCCTCCTTAGCTGAAACTTGTGCGGTGCTCTCCAGTCTGGCAGAAGCGCCTATTCGTCAAGACATCGCCGTTACTGGCTCCATTAACCAAAAAGGAGAAGTACAAGCTATTGGAGGAGTAAACCAAAAAATTGAAGGATTTTTCCGCACTGCTAAAGGAAAGGGTCTAACCGGGGAACAGGGAGTAATCATTCCCCAAAGCAATATTCAAAATCTTATGTTAGAAGAAGAAGTGGTAGAAGCAGTGCGAGAAGGAAAATTTCACATTTATGTCGTTTCTACCGTAGACCAGGCTATGGAAATACTAACTGGTCTTCCTGCGGGAGAGAAAAAAGCTGATGGAACTTTTGAAGAAGGAACGCTAAATTACTTAGTGGATGAAAAACTTTCTAAAACCATAGAACTCTTAAAGCGTTTCGAAGAAAAAGAAGGAGAAAAAAAAGAGGAAAACACCAAAGAAAATAAGGAGGAATGAGTTACGGAAGAAACTTCTCATCATGGCCTCAGGTGGTTAGCTAGAACTGCTATCCTTTTTGCTCTTACTCTGGTTATTCAGATGTTGGGGCTGCCTCAGTTTTTTACTGGCCCCTTAGTAAATGCTTTTCTTCTTCTGGCTGCTCTTTTAAACGGAATGTGGAGCGGGGTAATAATTGGACTATTTACTCCGGGAATAGCTTTTATTCGGGGAATCCTTGCTCCTCCCCTAGGGCCAATGATTCCCTTCATTATGGCCGGCAATGCTATACTAGTAATAGTCTTCAGCCTGATAGCAGGAAAAAGAGGAAATTTAGTAAGGGAAATAATAGGAGTCATTTTAGGCTCCTTTCTAAAATATTTGCTGTTATCCCAGGCAGTAACCTGGATAGTGCAATTACCTCCACCAGTAGCAAAAGCGATGCAGACTCCTCAACTTTTTACTGCTCTAGGAGGTGGAGCTATAGCTTTAATAGTTTACCGACTCATACCTGCCAGATTTAGACTATAAAGAAAACTACCTCTTCACCGAGGTAGTTTTCTTTATTTATAGCCATATATTGACCAGATTATAAGGCAAAGCTCCCCTTATAAAGTTTTCCCGCTGAGGGAGGTTTTGCTTGAGGGGGTTTATCGCTCTTCCTTTTTGGGTGCTTCCTTAGCTTTTTCCACAAAATTAAGTTGCATTTGAGAAAGTTGAGCTTCTAGTTCCCGCTCCTCATTTTTTCCCAGATCTTCTTTAATTGCTCCCAAAACAATAGAATAGAGGTCAATAGATTTACGGGCTTCTTCTAAATCCACTAATATTTCTCCGGTTTCAGGGTGAACTAACAATCCCAAATATTGCCAAGCTTTTGCTGAAAGAAGACCTAAAAAATAAACTCCCAAATCTTTGGTGCTACTGGGTTTTGTAGTTTTTTCTTCACTCATTTTGTATCCTCCTCCACTAAATTTCTTTCTATAATTTCATAAGCTTCTTCTACCAAAGAATAAAGAGGCTTTCCCTCCCCTTCTATCCAGACTACTGGAGCTTTTTTAAACCAGTTAATTTGGGTTTTTAAAAATCGAAAGGTGCCCCGTACTATTTCTTCTTGAGCCTCTCGCGTAGAAATTTCTCCTCGGAGGAGTCTCGCTATCGGGCGATAAGTAAAGTTATCGAGAGCTGGAATATCTTCTGCATACCCCCGAGAAAAAAGCTCCTCTACTTCCTCCACTATTCCTTTTTTAAACATTTCCTCCACTCGACGACGAATTCTCTCTTTTAGTTTGTCTCTATCCCAGCGAATACCAATCAAAAGAGGTGAAAAAGAAGAGGAAGGAGAAAACAGAGAAGGAAGACGACCAGTCTTATAGAATATTTCCAAAGCTCTAATTAATCTTTTTCGGTCGTGCTTTCCTATTT
>JAGPEW010000044.1 GCA_018056825.1 Candidatus Sordicultor aquaticus | reverse complement strand
TGAATCCCAAAAAATTAATAGAAGAGGTAAGACCTTTCTTATTCCATCCGGAAGATGCTGAGAGAATCCTCTTATTTCCTGAATTTATTCAGCAAAAGATACCCTAAGATAATAAGATAATAAGAAAAGATAATTAATCCATTAACCTATTTATCAATTTATTAATTTACCAATTATATCCCCCTTACCTCCTATTATCCCCACCGCATTTTTTATTCTTTTCACCTATTTATCTTTTGACTAATATAAAATGAGTGTTAAAATGAGAGTAAATTAAATAGCTAAGATTATTTGATTCCGATTATTTTTATAGTATCGGAATTTCAAAATAAATTACGATACATAAAATACCTACTAAATTTTTTAAATAAGGAAGGTAAAAAGTTATGACTGATTGGAGAGAGTCGGCTACCAGAATTAGGGAATTTACTGATGATATAATGGACTTTTGTGAATCAGACTCTCATCTATTTTTGGAAATGCTTCAAGAACAGGAAATTTTTCTAACTAAAACCCCTAAAAAGTATTATCCAACTCAAGAAGATGAGGAATTGGCAGACCTGAGATTCGAAGACTATTTTATTTATTCTTATACCTCAAGACATTATCGGCAAAAACCCCTAAAATTATTTTTATCAAAGATGCTCTCTAAATATAATCAGAAAGAGCAAAAGATTCTGCAAGGATTTCAAGATAATATCTTTAGTGCTTTTATAATCCGCGAAGTATTTCCTGGTTATTACTTCATCGCAAAAGACCTTTCTTCTGGACAGGAATTTAAGGTGAGAGAGAATCAGGCTACCTTCCAAATGAAAAAGAATGATTGTTTTTTCGGGAGAATTTTGCCTTATGAAACAGATTATGCCTTATCTAGTGTCAATCTATTTTTACCTGAGATACCTTCTTATGCTGCAAAAAGAGTTTGGAACAATGTACCTTCCCAATTTTTTCGGGAAATTGATCCTCTGCTGATTGAAAGACATATTCTTCAGAAAAGCGCAGGAGACCAAGATAGAAAAGCAGGGGATAGTGGTTATCAGGAATCTATAGAAAACATAGGAAAGGTAGAAGACATAGAGAGTATAGAAAAGAACTTGAGAAACTTTCTGAAGAAACATTTAGGCAAAAAAGCACCTTCTATTAAAAGTTTGAGGAAAAAGATTAATCGCGTTACCAATCCACTACCCATTATTGAGGAATTAGCTGAAATGATGCATATTTCTTCCCAGGAGGAACTTATCACCTTGCAACAACTTTTCTACGATTTTTGGAATAATACACCTCGTGATGAGTTCCAAGGAAAATCTCCGGAAGAAATGGCCAGAGGAAGTATGGGTCCCCTGGAAAAAGAGCTATTAGATGATTTTATGAATTATGTGCAAAGAAATATGGATATTACCAAGTTTACCAATAAAGATGAATTAAAAAAAGCGATTAAGGAATTACAGGAAAAATGGCTTACTGAACCCCAGGAAGAACTTGATAGGAAAACACCTCTGGAGGCCATAAAGGAGGAGAGAGAAAAAATTCATAGTTCCAGAAAAGATTTCCCCTTTTCACTTAACATAGAACCCATCGAACTGAATCCTGAAGATCCTTACAACCTCAGTGATTTTAATGAGAAAGATTCACCAGTAGTTCGGGATGTAGAGACTTTTGTTTGCTATTTTCTAGAAAATCGCGTTAAGGTAACTCCCACTAATCGCTGGATTCCCTTCCAACACCTTAAGAGAATAGAGGAAAAATTTATTAACCCTACTAAAGACAGTTTTACCTTTATGGGAAAAGAAGAAAATAGAGGGGAAGAAAAAAGGAAGCCCTATATTCACTTTATTCATCTGTTATCGCGGGCGGAAAGACTTATTTATACAGATAAACGGGGATATGTCCAGGTTAATCGGAAACATTTTAAAGATTTTACTGAAAATAGCTATGGCGAAAATGTTATTAAGTTATTGATTGACTGGATTGAAAAAGTAGATTGGGTTAAACTGCAAGCAACAGAGTATACCACATTTAATGCCCAACAGTATCAAGAAAACATTGTTGGCATATGGAAATATTTTTATCTGGCAAAACCAAATGAAAAGAAAACTCCCACTACTTTAACAAAACAGATTTATAGTAATTCTAGTAAGGAAGAAAAAGAGCTTGAGGAAATTGCTCAAGAATTAACTCATGACGTGCAAAGTATTTTATTGAGGTATTTAGAATGGTTTGGGGCAATTGATACACTGGGGAAAATAATCCATCCAGAGCTAGTAATTTGGACCATCAAAGAATTCTGGGTTACCCCGAAGGGTAAAAAACTGATTGATAGAGTGGTAGTGGACTTTTGGGAAAAAGGCAGAATAAAGTTTAATGAATCTAAGCCCCAGTAATTTCCGAAATTTCATTAACCCGAAGGGCAGAATACCGACAGAATACCATGGTTTTACCCCTAAATGAATGTAAATTCGCCCGAAGGGCGTCGAGCTCGGCTTGAAATGTGGAAAGGTGCCACGGGCTTGCCCATAGGGTTTCCACTATAAACTAAGAACTAATTTTGCTTATCACTTACCACTATATTTCAACATAATACATTATACTATTACGGTATAGGGATTGGTCATTGCGAAGAGCTTAGCGAGAAAATTACTTCACTTCCTCCTGATATTATGAAAGAAATAAATAGAGCCCTACAAATCTAACTCAAACTGGAATGATAATCCTATTTGTCTTTTCATACCAACCAATTTAAATTTTGACAATAAAATCTAACTGACTATAATAATAGTCAAAAAGCTAAAATATTAGTCATATGGGTATTATACATATGGAAGAAATTCTGTTTAAGACAAACCCTCAAAAAGTAATAGCATATTTAATTCAGAAACCTGGCAAGGTGTTTTTATCTAAAGAGATTCAGCTTGCTACTGGAATCAGTAAAGCAGGAGTCAACTTTGCCTTAAATGATTTAGTAAAAACTGGTCTGGTAAAAAGAGAAGAAAAGGGGAGATTCTATTTTTATACTATAAATGATAGTCACCCCATTGTCAAACAATTAAAAGTACTAAATACCATAATAAAATTAGTGCCTCTTCTTGAGAAAATAAAACAAAAAGTCAGCAAGGTTATTCTTTATGGTAGTGCCAGTCGTGGTGAGGATACCGAAGATAGTGATATTGATTTATTTATGGTAACTAACCAAGACCAAGAACTGGAGAAATTAGTTCAAAAAAAGCATTATGATAATAAGATACAGTTGATTACCAGAACACCATTAAAATATATAGAAATGGAAAAAACCGATCCAATTTTCTATCAGGAAGTAGAAAGAGGAATTGTGTTATGGGAAACAAAAGATGAATCCTGAATTTCAGAGATGTCTAAAAAATCAAAAGATAAAAAATTTTACTCCTGGCAAGAAATTAGCTATGAAAGAAATAAAGGTTGCTGAATCAGATTTTGAGCAAGCCAGAATTAGCTTCATAGATAGTAAGAATTACAAATGGTCTACCATACAATGCTACTATTCTATGTTTCATGCAGCAAGAGCCTTGCTTTATACAAAAAACTATCGTGAGAAGAGCCATTATTGTCTGATAGTTGCAATTAAGGCTCTTTATGTTGAGAAGAGTTTATTCCCAGTTCATCTTGTCGAAGGACTTGAAAAGGCTAAAACCCTAAGAGAAAATGCTGATTACTATGATGAATGGTCAGAAATAGGTGCTGAAACTATCTTAAAATTAGCCGAAGAATTTTTAGAAAAAGCTAAACAAATTATAAATATTCAATCTGAAAATAACTGAATCAATAAACTTAAGACTTAAAACCGAAAACTGACACCTGCTAATCAGTAATACACCTTATCTCTTATTGAAATTTATTATAAATATGTTAAATGAAAGAAGTTATAAAAAATAAGAAAACAAACTCCACAGCAAGCATCGTCGTAATTATAATATAGCCACACCCTTTTTTGCCCGAAATTAAATAAATTGAAAAGCAAATAATTATAATATCAGGCGAAATATTCCAAGAAAGGAAGCTTAAAGCTCTTGAAAACTTTGGATACCAACACACTCACTACCAAAGTCGAAAACTTGAAAGATATAAATTCCATCTTTGATCTATTTGAATAGAACAGTAGAACAGGGGAAGGTTCTACTGTTCTAGACTGTTCTATTTGTGTTTGTACCCTGTTTGTATCTCTTTGTACGGAGTCGTAGTCGAAAGCCTTGAGAGAAAAGGACACCCACTGCCAAGCTTCTGCTTGAAATATTCCTCAATCATAGGCTCAGGGGTTGAGTCTATGAACTTTTTTAGACTCAGGCTTCAGTGTCGGAACATCTGTTAACTTCCGTCAATCTATTCCTCTAACTTTGCTTCAAGTTCCGATTTGAAGTCCTTGTAAGTGTCGTTCCTGAGCGCCTTGAAAAAGAGGTCAAAACTCCCAGGGGAGAGGAATTTGAAATAATACCTCTGCTCTTTCTGTAAGTCGTTGACTCTCCCGAAATGTTCTTTGGCATAGCGAAGCTTAGCCCTATTTTCATCGGAGACATCGTTGTCCATTTTAATTTCCACCACAATAATATCGTTGCCTTTCTTGATAAAGAAATCAGGGTTGAAACTTCCCTGCTTAGGATGTTCCCCCTTACGCCAAGAGTATTCAATACTGTAGAAGCCAACATCCAGGGACTTAATCCAGGCATCTATCACTATGGCCGTCTCATCGGAAGTCAATCCCTGAACGAACTTGCGCTCAGGTTTGTAGGAAGCAAAGACCACATTAAGTGGAGTTTTAAAGTTATATTTGTTCGCAATCTTTATAAGGGCAGACCTCGGAAGGCTCTCGTCCTCCTCAAGTTCTTTCAACAACTTTCTATCCGCCTCTTCACCCGTGCTCATGGAGTAGTCATCCCAAAATACCGTGCTGTCACGCCGGAGCGATCCTACCCCTAGGGAGTCCTTTTTGATCTCGCTAGTATTCACCTTGACCAGGTCCTTTGCCTCAATCCTGAACCGAAGGCTTTTTGTACCCTTTCTTCTGATTACCCCAAATGCCTTCAATGTAGCGATCCGATTCACCTCGCTCACCTTGCCACTCTTGTCTTTGATTTCCTCAAGAGATTTTCTGATGATCTGCTCAATCTTCCCCTTGGGGAAGTTTTTACTGTATTCGGTTCCTGCCTCCTGATCAAAGATAAGAAGACGATTAAAGACATCATGCGCCACTTCCTCAACCGTATACATCTTGAACTCAATCAGCGTCTTCTTTACATCCTTCTCCCCGGATACCGCTCTGACATAGGTGGTACTCTTCTCTACTGCCTCAGCTTGACTTGAATAGGTGATATAACCCTTCTTCAGGAGTTCATAGGGATCTTCCTGGGGATAATCGACCAGCTCCTCATACCGCTTATAGTCAATGTTGTGGAGGTCAAAGTTATAATCCTCTTTTTTCTCAACTGGATAGGAGTGTATACGCTTCTCAATCTCCAGGACCTCGTCTACCAGGTCTTTAATGTTCCCTGACCACTTGTCATGATTGAAAACGGTTACGACAGGTTGATTGCCTCTGTAAACCTCGGGCACCCGCAACCCCCTTCCCAGAACCTGGGCAATGAGGAGTTTGGAGTTGAACGCCCGCTCTTCGTGGGGGACTATCTGAAAGACATTTTTTACATCCCAGCCTTCAGAGAGCATACTGACGGAGGTGATCCACTCAATGGGATTATCCTTGTCATCCACCCTCCGCAGGATGGGGATATTACTCTTGTGCTCGCCGGCAGAGGTGACAATCAAAACCTTCTCTGCCGATTGCTCCTTGGTGATCTCTTCTTTTTCGGCAAGGAAGGCAATGAGTTTATCAGTAAGGCGCTTGCAGGCGGCAATGTTCTTGGTAACCAGGATGGTGATCGGCTTGACCATACGGTATTTGACCGTCCTATTCTCGATGTGATTGTCGTAAATCTTTTGAAACTTCTCATCTTCGTTCCCAGAGGAGTCCTCCGCCACATAGCGGATGGATTTAACAAACTTTGCCTCGATAGCATCCCTCAAAGAAAAGCGATGGATGACATCGGTGAAATAATCATCTCCGATGTAGCAGGTGCCCGAAACATTCACGATAAATTGGAACCCGTATTTGGGCTCAAGCAAAAACTCTTTCCATTTTTTGAGCGCCGTATCGGAAGGGCTCATCAGGTGGTGAGCCTCATCATTCAATACCAGCGTCCTCTCGCCTTTCCCTGTAAGGCTGTCCTCAATGGCGGACTTGGTGTTGATATAGGTGGCGTGGATATTCTCAATGCAGATGTCCCCCTTTTGAATAGTGTTGGAAGCGTTGATAATGCG
>JAGPEW010000043.1 GCA_018056825.1 Candidatus Sordicultor aquaticus | reverse complement strand
CCATAAATAATTCTGCTTAAGACACACCTCCCCAATCCATCAGAACCAAGAGGCATACCTGGAGCTCCTTTATCACTCCAAAATCCTGGTTTTAATTTATTAGCCAAAAGAGGAGGAGATGGATAAGGGTCATTAGGGGCAATAAAATCAGCAGCAATAGCACAAAAAACCATAAAAAATATAATTATTAAACCAAAAACAGCAGATTTGTTATATTTAAAACGACGTAATAATTCACGCCCTGTACTTTCTTTATAATTTGTTGTTTCTTGTTTCATATGTTAGCCTAACTATTGATATTTTATTCTTGGATCAATATAAACATAAACAATATCAGTTATCAGATTTACCACTACAAAAATAAAAGCAAAAAACAATACACATCCTTGCACAGCAGGATAATCTCTCATTTGAACCGCATTTACCACATAACGACCTACGCCAGGCCAGGAAAAAACCGTTTCAGTTAAAATAGCACCTGACAAAAGTAAGCCAAAGTTTAAACCAATAACAGTAACTACCGGAATTAAAGCATTTCTTACCGCATGTTTATATATCACTGTTCTTTCAGGAAGCCCTTTTGCTCTTTCGGTTCGAATAAAATCCTGTTTTAACACTTCCAGCATACTAGAACGAGTTATCCGAGCAATGGTAGCCATCGGAATAGTCCCTAAAGCAAGGGAAGGAAGAATAAGATGACGCAAAGAACTTATGAATGCTGCCCAATTACCGGTAATAATACTATCTATAAGATATAAACCAGTTATTTTGGTAAAAGGAATCGTAATATCTATCCGGCCACTAATTGGTAACCAGCGCAAAAACACTCCGAAAATCATCATTAACATAATACCCAACCAGAAAACCGGCATGGATACCCCAAATAAAGCAATACCCATAAAGCCATAATCTAATAAGGAATACTGCCGAGAAGCAGAGATGATTCCTGCTAATACCCCTACTACTATGGCAATAAACATAGAAAACAGAGTTAATTCAACAGTATTAGGGAAACGGCTCAAAATCTCTTTACTCACATATTCATTAGAAACAATAGAACGACCAAAATCACCCCGTAAAGCTTGCTTAAGCCAGATCCAGTATTGGGTTATTAGTGGTTTATCCAGACCATATTTTATTCGAACTTTCTCGATGGTTTGAACAGAAGCGTGTTCTCCAGCAATGGTTCTTGCTGGATCCCCTGGTGCTAAATGTATCAAAGAAAATGCCAGAATAGAAGCACCTAATAGAACAGGAATTAACATCAGCAATCTTTTGATAATATACCGCTTCATCTTACCAAACTTGCTTTCCCCTCTTCAGTAGTAGTTGTTTATTTTAACATATAAAACTATAACTACATACAATACATGAATCAGAATAGAGAACAAACTTTCACCGCCAAGCTACCGCCTATGCCAGACACACATAAAAAAGGGATGAACCAATATGGTTCATCCCTTTTTTATTAATCGTTACTTTATATCAACCGGATAGAAGAACATTCTGGAAGTGGGATGTAACACAAAACCTTCTACATTCTTTCGGAATACCATATTCTGGTTAGAATGAGCCAGAAAAACCCATCCAGCATCTTCATGTATCAACTCCTGAGCTTTCTTGTAGTATTCTGCTCTTTTTTCTACGTCATAAGTTCTCAACGCTTTAGTTAGAAGTTCCTGGTTTTCTTCATTGGTATAAAAGGCGTAATTTCCAGCTGTTCCAATGGAACAAGCATTAAGCCCATAGAGAACATTCAAAAAGTTATCAGGGTCGCCATTATCACCAGTCCATCCTAAGAGACACATTTGATGCATACCGGCTTCAGTCTCCTGTAAGTAGGTTGCCCAGTCTACCTGATAGAAATTAACTTTAATTCCCACTGCTGCCAGATAGCTTTGTATAGCTTCCCCAATTTTGGGCGGGTCAAACATATAAGGTCTGGAGACAGGCATAACGTGCAGGGTAACTTCAAAACCATCGGGATAACCGGCCTCAGCTAATAGCTCCTTAGCTCTTGCTGGATCATACGGATAATCTTCTATTTCATCATTGTATCCGAGCATAAAAGGAGGCATTCCGTTTTTGGCCACCGAAGCAGTACCCATAAAAATATCTCTAACAATGGCCTCTTTATCTATGGCCATATTAATAGCTTGTCTAACTTCCTTTTTAGTGAGAGGCTCAAAGTAACCAGGTGTCTTTTCCAGTGGTTCATCAGGGTCTTTTACTCCATTTTGATTAGCATCTACATAACCATAACCAGTGTTCATAGCCATGAAACCAATATTCATGCCGGGCTCAGACATCAAAACAAGATTGGAGTTAGCTTTAATACGGTCAAAGTCGGCAGGATTGGGGTATTCCATACCATGAATCTCCCCCACTTCTAAAGACAGTAAACGGGCAGAAGGATCTGGAATAACCCTGAAGATTATCTTATCAATTTTTGGTCTCTCTCTCCAGTAATTCTCATTGGCTTCCAGGGTAATATGGTCGTCTTTCACCCATTCTACAAATTTGAAAGGACCAGTTCCACAAGGGTGTTTAAAAGCGTCTTCTCCGTATTTTTCCGCATTGGCAGGGCTGACGATGCAAACGGTAAACATGGCCAGGCTGGTCATTATAGAGGCATTGGGTTCGCTTAAGATGAGTTTTACAGTGTAATCATCAATCTTCTCTACTCTATCAATATCACTGAACATATAACCCCAATAGGCCCACTCCCCATATTGATAATAGGGGTGTTCTGGATTATACTGGCGTTCAAAGGAGAAAACAACTGCATCAGCATTAAAATCAGTACCATCATGGAATTTAACTCCTTTTTTCAGATGAAAGACAATTTCTTTACCATTTTCAGATATATCCCATGATTCTGCCAAACATGGTTTAATCTCCGTTGAGCCAGCTTCGTATTCCACCAATCCTTCGAAAATATTGTCCATCCTTGAAATAGATTCACCATCAGTTACATCTGCCGGATCCAAACGGGATACATCTCCACTGCTCCCAAAAACTAAGACCTTTTCTTGCGCCAGAGCTAACATTGTGGTGCCCAGAACTAAAAGAGCAGCCAATAATAAAATTAACATCCCCTTACTCTTCATTCTTTTTTCTCCTTTCTTATTAAAACAAAGCTCCAATTATTAATCTCACAAAGCTAAAATAACATCACCCCCTTTTTCTAACACCAAGGGAATTTTTGGTTCTTATTTTTAAAAAGCTCTTCTTCTGTTAGTTTTTAAAAATAAGCTTCCCTTCTCTCGAATAGTTGATAGAAAAATGGAATAAAGATGTATACCGACTGTTTTTTCTGGGATGAATTAATCAACCTATCGATTATTATATAAACAAGACAATTTTTATTATACCAGCCTAATCAGTGATTGGCAATTTTGGGAATGAACAGATGTATATTTTACTACCCCAGCAAGTACTAAAAAGGCAACGAATATAAGTACTTCACAATTTCTTCTACATGACCTTTTACTTTGACTCTGGGAAATATTTTTGTTATAAATCCATCCTGATTAATCAAAAAAGTGGTTCTCTCAATACCCATATAGGTGCGTCCATACAACTTCTTTTCTTTCCAGACACCATATAATTCACAAACCTTGCCTTCACTATCACTGAGCAATATAAAAGGCAAATTATATTTGTGAGCAAAGTTGAAGTGGGATTTAACGCTATCTTTGCTTATGCCGATAATAATAGTATTGGTTTTTTCGATTTTCTCATAATTATCTCTGAAATCAATTGCCTCTGCCGTACATCCAGCGCTATTATTTTTGGGATAAAAATATAAAATAACATTCTTACCGATAAAATTGGATAAGGAAACATCCTTCCCCTGACTATCAGGCAAAGTAAAGTCAGGTGCTTTCATTCCTACTTTTAATTCCATTTTTTTCTCCTATTATTAAGAATTCTGGATTTTCTTAAGGAATTCATATTATGAACCACACCATAGCTCTATCCTGTAAACGGCAATAATCAATAATGGGGGCTTCGCCCCCCTTATAACCCCCAAAAAAGCAAAGACAAAAAATAAAAGGTAAAGATTAAAAAAACGAAAAGCTGAAAGGATAGACCATTATTGTTTCTCTAAGATTTATTATATTGAATTCTGTTTTCATTGTCGTCCAGTGCTGCCATGCGGGATAAGGCTCTATCCTATAGAAACCAAAGGAAGTTGAGGGTCAGGTTCCATATCCCAGGAATCTCTTTCTCCTCTTTTCCAATGGAAAAGGCCACAAGCAGCAACCATAGCACCGTTATCAGTACAAAGAGAAAGAGAGGGAAAGAAAACCTGTACTCCTCTCCTTTCTCCTTCTTCTTTCATTTTTCTTCGCAAATGACGATTGGCTGCTACTCCTCCCCCCACTACTATCTGAGAAAAACCCTTTATTTCCAAAGCCCTAAAAGTTTTATTTACTAAAACCCTTACTACGCTTTCCTGAAAAGAAGCCACCAAATCTCGAATGAGCTCCTTGTCTTTTCTTTCTTCCTCTCCTAATCGGGAATAGTAACGCACTACTGCAGTTTTTAGTCCACTGAAGCTAAAATCCAGAGTACTATCATCTTCTAAGCCAGCAGAAAAGTGAAAGCGGTTACTCTGAGCACCTTCGCTCAATTGGTCTATAATAGGACCCCCTGGGTAACCTAAATTTAAAAACTTAGAGACTTTATCATAAGCCTCTCCAGCAGCGTCATCTCTTGTGCTTCCCAAAGGGGAATATTTTCCCCAATCTTGCACCGCAATAATTTCTGTATGCCCTCCAGAAACAATTAAAGCCACAAAAGGGGGTTGGAGTTCTGGATATTCGAGCCGAATAGCAAAAAGGTGCCCTTCCAGATGATTAACTCCAATAAGAGGTCTATCATCAAAAAGGGCAACGGTTTTAGCCAAACATATTCCTAAAAGTAAAGAACCCAAAAGGCCAGGTCCTCGAGTCACTGCTACTAAGTCTATATCCTTTAAACTAAGATGAGCATCTCGAAGAGCTTGATCTAAAACCAAGGGGAGATACTCTAAGTGTTTGCGAGAAGCCACTTCTGGTACTATTCCTCCAAAGCGGCGGTGAAACTCAGTTTGACTAGATATTACATTAGATAAAATTTGATGCTTGTCATTGATAACCGCTACACAACTATCATCACAGCTGGTCTCTATACCCAAAGCCTGAATCAACAATTATCCTCCTAAAACACTTTTTTCATTACTAAAGCATCTTCCCCATCAGAGTAATAATGTTTACGTAATCCTATTTTCTCAAATCCAAAACTGCGATATAGATTTTGGGCCTTAAAATTGGAAGAACGTACTTCCAATAAAGCCTCTCTACATCCTTGGGATTTAGCATAATTCAGTGCATAACTAAAGAGTTTTTTACCAAAGCCTTCTCCTCGATAAGCAGGATGAATGGCAAAAGTAGTGATATGAGCTTCTCCCCATACTATCCATAGACCCAAGTAACCAATTATTTTATTTTGGTAAAAAGCCACGAAATAGGTAGCTGCCCGATTAGATAATTCACTTAAAAACAAAGAGTAAGACCAAGGTTGGGGAAAAGAACTTCGTTCAATGGCCATGATTTGAGGCAGATGATAAGGCCTCATTCGGGAGATTTTAAAATCTCCCTCTTCCCATAAATAAGCTTCTCTATCCCCAGACCTTTGAGCCATAAAAGGGCACCAAAGTAAAAATATTTTCTTTACTTACCACTGTTTTATCCTTCCTCTTCCAGAACAATTTTATTAATTCTCCCGCTTCCGGTAAAGACTCTTGAGGTGGAAAAATAGCAAAATCCTCGCTTTTCAAAAACTCTGCTATATCTACCCAGGGAGTAACTACCAGCACTTTTCTTCCTTTATATTTTTTTATTAGCTCTTCTTTCGAGCCCACCTGAATCTCCGAAGAAAGCAAAGACTGAGGAAACTCAGGTGGTAACTCCATCCAAAAAAATTCCCTTCTCTTATGCTTTATTATGGGAAGCAAAATTTCATAGTTTTGAGAAAAATGCTCAGGCACCCGATGAGCAATAACTTCAAGAGTAGAAAAGCCTCCTAAAGGCTTCCCTAAAGAGTAAGCTATCCCCTTTGCCGCCATGCTTGCAATTTTCACTCCTGTAAAAGAACCCGGACCCAAACCCACCAACACTGCTTCTAAATCTTTTTCCCAATCAACTTCTTTTTGTAACAGGCTCAAGTGCTTAATAAGCCATCGAGAATGATCTTTTTGAGTATAATGAGTTAAATTAAAAAAATTCTCCTCAGCAGAAGCCAGGGCTATACCGAGCCAGGGAGTGCTACTGTCCAGAGCAAGAATCATAGTATAATACCT
>JAGPEW010000042.1 GCA_018056825.1 Candidatus Sordicultor aquaticus | reverse complement strand
ATATTAAACTGCCTACGGCGTAAGAGAAGGACATAAATAAAAATACAAAAGACTACTGGTGGAAAAAGCTCCACCAATCACGCTGGAGAACAACGCTCCAGCGTGCCTACGGCGTAGACCGTCTGCGGCGCTCTCGTTTTTAAGAAATAGCTGTTGTACAATTTATATGACACTTGCCTTAGCTGGAGCTACAAACACATGCTTCACGACCCCCTTATAGCGTAAATTTTCTGTTGGACTTTTTAAAAAAATTCCCTTGCTATTGACAGATTAAAAATCGACATTCTATAATGTATATAGAGCAATAGTAATGCATATTATGCAAAGGAGGTGAGGCTGAGTTAGTTGAAGTTAGGCAATTTCTTTTTTGGTAAGTGTAAAAATGTGGATTAAAGGAAGGAGGTTCGACAATGGGATTGTATTTTCGTAGAAGTTTAATAGTAATTGCTATATTAGCTATCTTTCTTGTTGGTCAGATAGCACTGGCAGCTGATGAGAAATCAATCGAGATTTGGTTAATTAGTACTCCAGTACAGGGAATCAACGATTTCTACAATGAGATCGCTCAAGCTTTTAAAGAGAAAACAGGATATGAGGTAAATATTGTTTGGGTTGCTCGAGAAGATATGCATACCAAACTTATGACCTCGGTTTCTGCAGGAATATTCCCCGATCTTGTTATAGATATTATGGGACAAGGAGTAGAGCTATCAAAGCTGGGCGTTTTACTCCCAGTGAATGATTTGGTAGAAGAGATAGGAAAGGAAAAATTCTTCCCTGGTATTTTACAGATGCAGCAAACCCCTGATGGTACTTACTGGGCATTGCCTCTATTCAGTCATCCTTCTGCTTTCCATTTCCGGCGAGATTGGTTAGAAGAAGCTGGGTTTTCTACTCAATATGAGCAAGATGATGAGGGTAACTGGCATGTATGGGCTATTGACACCTGGGATCAAGTTCTTGAGGTAGCCAAGAAAGTAACAGCTGATATTGACGGAGACGGGAAAACAGATAGATGGGGTTTGGGACTTCAGTATGCAAGAACTGGTGATACTTTTGGATGGGTTACTCATCTAATTTATTCCTTTGGGGGATATATTTACGATTATAATGAGGAAAAGGTGGCTTTTAATTCTCCTGAAACTATTGAAGCAGTACAACTTATGTCTGACTTGTACAACAAATACCAGGTGATTCCTCCTGAAGTAACTGGTTGGGGCGAATTTGAAAACAACCTTTATATCCAGCATCCTGAGCAAGCTATTGTTTCTATGGTTTTTAACTCTTACAGCATTATTCCTTGGTGTCACGATAATGCTCCAGAAATGGTAGAAAAAATTGGTACTGCTCCTTATCCTAAGGCTAAGGAACGATTCCGAGTAGAGGCAGGACAAGCAGAAGCCTTTCTTGTCTTTAAAACAGATAAAACTCCTATTTCTATAGAGTTTGTAAAAATGATGATGGATAAAGATTTACAAGTAAAAGGAATTCGGATGTCGGGTGGATACTGGAGCCCTTGCCGGGATGATGTTTTGGCTGACCCTTATTTTGTTGAAGAAATACCAATGGAAATGAGAATGGCAATGGAAAACGACAAATATTTGATATCTTTGGGTTGGCCTACTTCTGGTATGACTCCAGAATTGTCGGAAGTTGCTAATAGTTATATATTGCAGGATATTACTACAAGAGTTGCGGTAGATAAGTGGAGCGCAGAAGAAGCGGTTGCAGAGGCCACTACAGCTATAGAAGAAATTTTTGGATATTAAATATGAAAAAGAGGGGCCTTTATTTTGGCCCCTCTTATATTTAAGAGGAAAGAAATAGATGGGAAAAGCGAGTTTGGCCATTCAAAGAAGAAGGTGGGGAATTATTTTTATCTTACCTACTTTGATTTTTTTAGGTTTGATAATTATTTATCCTATTGTTCATTCGGTGCTTATTTCTATGCAACACAATCGGGCCACTGATCCAGAAGTCTATTTTGTGGGTTTGGAAAACTTTCGTAGATTAATTGCTAACCCTAGTTTTTGGCAAAGCCTTAGAAATTCTCTTGTTTATGCTTTTGGTGGAGCTTTTTTTAAATTTTTAATCGGATTTGGCTTTGCTCTTCTTCTCAATAGGGAATTTCGATGGCGGGGCTTGGCTAGGGGTCTTTTGTTGTTTCCCTGGGTTTTGCCCATTGTAGCCTGGTGTACGACCTGGAGGTGGATGTATTCGCCTCAGCTGGGAATTGTCAATCAAATTTTACTAAAAACTGGGTTGGTTAATGGTTCCTTAAACTTCTTGGGTAGTAAGGAATTGGCTCTGCCTGCGGTAATGGTGGTAGGAATAATAGAAGGATACCCCTTTTTTATGGTCACCTTGCTGGCTGCTCTTCAATCTGTTCCTAATGTTTTATATGAAGCAGCTGCGATTGATGGGGCATCGGGCTGGCGGCAGTTTCTCCACATTACTATTCCCAGTATAGGTGGAGTAATAAAGATATCTTTAATCTTGGGAATTATCTGGTCATGGAATTCTTTTGCCGTAGTATGGTCTCTGACTAGAGGTGGACCCTCGGGTGCTACTCATCTTTTAGTAACCTCAGCTTATGAATATGCTTTCATTCGTGGTAGGTATGATTATGGAGCGGCTCTCTCGGTTATAACCGTGCTTTTCCTTCTAGTCTTGCTTTTTATTTTTCAACGCTGGCAGAGAGAGGAAGATTGAAATGAAGCTGAAATGGAAAAGTTTGCTCCCCTTGTTATTATTAATAATAGGAATAATAATTGTTGATTTCCCTTTATATTGGATGCTTGCCACTTCTATCAGATCTGAAGCTGAGATTTTTTCTAAGTCGGGTTCTTCCCTAGTACCTCGCCAACCAACTCTCGAGAACTATAAAGCTATCTTTGGAGGTAAGGTGTTTGCTCAAACCTTTAACTTTCCCCGTTATTTATGGAACAGCGTAATTACCTCTTTAGGAGCTACTCTTATAACTTTACTCATTGCTATTCCCGGAGGTTATAGTCTGGCAAGGTATAAATTTCCTATGTCTAATTTTATATCGAACACTATTCTATTTGTGTATATGTTTCCGGGAATGATTTTTGCCGTACCCCTTTTAAGGCTCGTTCAAAGAGTTGGTTTGTACGACTCTTTGTTTGCTCTGGTTCTTGTTTTTACTACTTTTGCTGTCCCCTTTGGGATTTGGATGATGCAAGGTTATTTTAAAACCGTCCCCAAAGAAGTCGAAGAATGTGCCCTAATTGATGGTTGCACGCCAGCCAGTGTCCTTTTACGGATAAGCTTGCCCATGGCAATTCCGGGTGTTATTGCTACTGCAATTTATACTTTTACTCTTGCCTGGAATGACCTCTTGTATCCTCTTATTTTTGTAAGAAGTGATGCGAATAAAACTCTTACTGTGGGTATAAGTGGTATGGTATATGGTGATTTAACCCCTTGGGGAGGAATTATGGCTGCATCAGTGCTTTCTTCTCTGCCGGTGGTTTTGCTTTTTGTATTTTTGCAAAAATATTTAGTTCAAGGTCTTACTGCTGGAGCGGTAAAAGAATAATTTTAAAACTGGGAGGCGCAAGGTGAAAATAGTAGATGTTGGTACTGCTGTAGTAGAGGGTAATTTTAACTGGGTTTTGGTCAAAGTTTATACCGATTCGGGTTTATTTGGTATAGGAGAAGCTTACTGGGGGGAGGGAGTAGTTAATTTAATACACAAAGCTAAGCATATTATAGTAGGGGAAGAAATTACTAACGTAAACAAGTGTTTTGAGAGGATGATACGAGGGCTATCCGGTGAAGGTTCTACGGGCGGAGCTACGGTCACCGCTATAAGTGGTATTGAGCTTGCGCTGTGGGACTGTATAGGAAAGGCTCTGAACACCCCGCTTTACAACCTTTTTGGAGGAAGAGTAAGGGATAGAGTGAAGGTTTATGCCGATTGTCATGCTGGAGAAGACCTTACTCCTGAATCCTATAAGAAAAGTGCTCAAGAGAGAAAAAAAGAAGGATGGAATACGATAAAATTTGATATTGATATTCCCACTCCTTATTCTGAGCTCAAAGAAGACGAAAAAGAGTTTTGGTATCTTCCTTATAACCGGTGTCTTTCTAATCAGGAAATAGACTATCTTGTTTCCATAGTAGCTGCGGTGCGTGAGGGAGTAGGTAAGGACGTGGATGTGGCGATAGATTGCCACTGGAAATATACAGTAAAAGATGCAATAAAATTATTAAGAGCTCTGGAGGGATTCGACTTGTTGTGGGTTGAAGATCCTGTTCCTCCTGAGAATATAGACGCTCTTTTAGAGGTCCAAAAGAATGTACGAGTTCCCATTGCTACTGGGGAAAACCTTTATCGTAAGTATGGATATCGAGAATTGATAGAAAAGCAAGCCTGTAGGATTGTTTCTCCAGATATTCCCAAAATGGGCGGGCTTTCGGAAGCTAAAAAAGTGTTTGATATGGCTGATATCTACTATATACCAGTTGCTCCTCATAATGTTTCGAGTCCTATAGGAACTATGGCAGCTGCTCATCTTTGTGCTGCTATGCCTAATTTCTTAACTATCGAATTTCACGCCCGGGAAGTAGAATGGTGGGAAGATATGGTGATAAGTGACGTTAAGCCCTTGATGAGCAATGGATATATTATCCCTCCTGAAAAACCAGGTATCGGTCTTGATATTAATGAGGAAGTGATAAAGAAACATCTGGTAGAAGAAAAAGGATTTTTCAACCATTAATAAATGTTGTTTGGAAATGTCTCGTTTGTGATTGAGTAAGATGTTGATATAGAGCCCAAGGTCTTTCAAAGGAGAGTGATATTTATGGATCAATATAAACTTGGCATTTTAGATATGGCCAACAGATTTCAGAAAATTCGTAGTGCAAACATCTATGATGTTCTTGATGAGATGGGCTATCCTTTTCAAACCTTGAATTTAGACATTAAACCTCTGAAGGAAGATATGAGGATTGCCGGAGCTGCTTTTACTATTCAGGGCTACAGATACCCAGAAAAGCTGGATGAAGATAGCAATCAGAGCGGATTTGAGAGAGTCTACCAATCTCTTTTTGAAGGTTGTGTGGTAGTGGTAAACCCAGAAAAAGGTTCAGAAGGTGTAGGATGCTTTGGAGAGATGACCAGTTGGTGTCTCAAACAACATGGTGCTCGGGGGATTTTGGTTGATGGAGGAATACGAGACCGGATGGGGCTTCTAGAAATACCAGACTGGTCGGTGTTTGTTCGCTACACTTCTCATATTGAGTCGAATGGGCGCTGGATTATAAAAGATGTGCAAACTCCCATCTCTCTCACCGGGCAACTGCAGACTCAAGTGCGAGTTCGCCCCGGGGATTTTATAGTGGGAGATTGCGATGGAGTGGTGGTTATTCCAAGGGAGATTGTCGAGGAAGTGTTGATAAAAGCAGAAAAAGTGGAAGAGGTAGAACAGAAATCAAGAGAAGACCTGGCTGGGGGGGCTCTTTTTGAGGAGGTTTTTAAAAAATACGGTAGGGCTTAAGATAATATTTGGAAGGATGAGATTATGAAGGTTGACGTTTTGAGCTATGGGGAACCTTTGGTTCGCTTAACTCCCGAGCGGTTTAAGACTTTTTTGAAAAGCAACTCCTGGGAAGTGGAAATAGGAGGAGCAGAAGCTAATGTTTTGGCTGGTTGTTCCATCCTGGGATTGAAAACTCAGCTATTGGGGGCTCTTCCGGATAACTTTTTGGGGCGAAGAGTTTTCCAGGAATTAAGGAGGTTTGGTATAGGGGTTGACCGTTTAGAGCTCGCAGAAGAAGGAAGAATGGGTCTTTATTTCCTGGAGTTTGCTCATCGAAGAGAAGGAGCCGAGGTTCTCTATGATAGGAAAGATTCTACCTTTTCTCATTTTGAGCTGAAAGAGAAGGATTTTTCTTTGCTTTCTCAAGGTTCTCTTTTACACCTTACCGGCATCACCCCTCCCCTCAGCTCCATTTGTGATATGAATGTAAGAAATCTACTCCGGTTCAAGCCTGCCACCTTACGGGTTTCTTTTGATGTTAACTATCGTAGCAAACTTTGGAGTCCTAAGGAGTGTCGGCAATTTATGGAAGAGATAATGGGGTCTGTAGACGTTCTTTTTATCAAAGAAGAAGATTTGCAGATTCTTTGGGGGCTGGAAAATGAAGATTACCGAGAAAAGTTGGCTTTCCTTCAGTCGAGTTATGGAGAAGATAAAATATATGTTTTGACTGCCGGAGAAAAAGGATGTCTTGTGTTGAGTAAGGGTATCTCTCTCCACCAGCCCAGCTTTGCTACGGAAGTGGTGGATAGAATAGGAGCAGGAGATGCTTTTGTAGCTGGATTTTTGTATGGA
>JAGPEW010000041.1 GCA_018056825.1 Candidatus Sordicultor aquaticus | reverse complement strand
GTTAATCATAAATAGTGTCCAGAAAGCAATTGTGGGACATGATGAGTCTTTAGAAGGGTGGGGAGAGAAAAAATTTTCTTGTATTATTTGTTATCTACTGGTAAAATATCTTAAAAAGAGTTTAGGAGGAAGAAATGCAGGAGCTTCCTTTAAAGTGCAAAAGTTGTAAAGCGGTGATTACCCTGGAAGACGTGACCGAGATTGGAATTTATAAAATTCCTGCTTACCGGGGCTCTGGATATATAAGGTATATATGTCCTAATTGTAAGGAATTTGGTGAAGTTAATTTTAACTTAGAAAAATTAGAAGATGTGGCACGGATTACCAATAAAAAGAAGAAAAAAACTAAACCTAAAGGTCAAATAACTATTGACGAGATAATTCAATTTCACAAAGAATTAGAGAAGTTAAAGAACGCTGATTTTTTAAAAGATTCCTAAAAAGGTTGATGGGTAATGGTAAAAACCAAAGAGGAACAAAAAAAATATTTTCAAGAATTATTGAATCCTGAATTACCGTCGCTGTTTCGTACTGCTTTGCGCATGACCCGTAATCGGGAAGATGCTGAGGATTTAGTGCAGGAAACAGTGACTAAGGCTTTTGCTGCCTTTGATCGATTCGAAGAAGGGACTAATTTTCGAGCTTGGATATTCCGGATTTTGACCAACACTTTTATAAATAACTATTACCGAGTGAGAGACAGACAAAAACTTCCTTCCTTAGATGAAATGGAGGAAGAATCTTTTTTCCAGCCTATGGCTGAGGGAATAAGCCCAGAAGAAGCAGTGTTAAATGATTTAACAAAAGATGATATCCTCCAGGCTATTGAGGCTTTGCCTGTAGAATTTAGAACTGTAGTAGTTTTAGTCCTGGTGGAGGGTTTCTCTTATAAGGAAGCGGCAGAAATATTGGATATACCCATAGGAACAGTTATGTCTCGCTTGTGGCGAGGTAGAAGATTGTTGCAAAAATCATTGTGGGAATACTCTACCCGGAGAAACGATTCAGAAAGGAAGAACCAGGAAGGATGGACTGCAAAGAAGTCTTAAGTAAGTTATATTTGTATTTAGACCATGAATATTTAAGTGAGAACGAAAGGCAGCAGATTGAGGAACATTTAACCTGGTGCGTGAAATGTTACCAGATGTATGAATTAGAGAAAAACCTGAATAATTTGATTAAAATTAATGGGCGTAATGACGAAATTCCTCCCACTTTGTTCCTGAAAATAGAAAATGTCATCGCTCAGTTTTAAGTGAGGAATAAACTTGTATTCTCCAGCCATTGAAAATTGGGCTCAAGCGTTAGTGGAGAGCTACCGCCAAACAGAGAAAATAACCAATATAGAAAAAAAACATTTCCCTTCTCGTTCTAAGGTAATAGAAATAACTGAAGGGCTGAGAGAGCTTCTCTTTCCTGGTTATCTGGGGAGAACCAATCTTTGCTGGCTAAACATTGAGTATTGGGCGGGAAATAAACTAGATTATCTCTTTGCTGAATTGAGTAGAGAAATCGTTTTTTCCTTGGGTGATAGGTCTCAAGAAGAAAAAGCTTATAGTGAAACAGAAGTATTCTTTGGTAAACTTCCTATGGTGCGAGAGTTATTAGAAGATGATGTGCAAGCTGCTTTTGATGGTGACCCAGCGGCTAAAAGCCTAGATGAGGTAATATTCAGTTATCCTTGTCTTGTAGCTATTTCCATCTATCGTTTGGCTCATGAGCTTTTTGTCCAAGGAATTCCTCTTATACCTCGAATGATGACCGAATATGCTCACTCAGTAACCGGTATAGATATTCACCCTGGAGCTCAGATTGGTCGGAGCTTTTTTATTGACCACGGAACAGGAGTAGTAATTGGAGAAACTTGTGAAATTGGGGACAATGTGAAAATTTATCAGGGAGTAACGCTGGGAGCTCTTTCTTTTCCTAAGGATGAACGAGGTAAAATTATTCGAGGGATCAAACGCCATCCCACTATTGAAGATAACGTAACTATTTATGCTGGAGCTACCATCTTGGGAGGACAAACCATAATTGGCAAGGGAAGCGTAATAGGAGGGAATGTTTGGCTTACCCATTCTATTCCTCCCTATACTAAAGTGGCTATCGAGGAACCTCGTCTCCGGATATCAGAAAATCAGAAGTTATGAGTGCTCGTCATCACCTTGTTTTCCTCCTCCTGTGGATAGGTGGAGGGTTGGTATATCTTAGTTACCCTTCTCCTATTTTAAAGATAGCCATATTCTATCTTTATCCTATTTTGTGGTTTGCTATCTCCTTTTTCTATGCTGCCTCGGCCTTTTCTTTTTCTCGCTCTAAAGTTTCTTTTTCTCGGTCTTTACTCTATGGAATAGAGGCTTTCTTTAATTATCCTAAATTTCAATGGGTGAGAAAACCCCAACTGCCGCTCTCTCAGGAAGAGAGGTCCCAACTGCTTTTAGAGTCACCAAAAATCACTAAAGTTACTTCGCCTTCTTCTTTTTTGTGCCCTTTCTGTCGGATAGAAATCCCTGAAGCTTTGAGAACCATTGCCTCGGGAGGGATAACGGTAAAAAGTCGCCCTCTTTACTGTCCTAAATGCCATACCCGTTTAGATGTCTGTCGATATTGCCGCTTTTTTGAGCCAGCTAATAGCTCCTTTATGATGGGAGGACAAGACATAACTACCGGGAAATGCACGGTGATAAAGAAGAACCAACCCATAGAAGAAATATGCGAACCTTCTATGGCTAAGCGTCTGCGCGAACAGGGATGGAACACTTTATATGCTGGGATTAAAATCCCTGATTCTTTTACTCCTCCTGATAGCTGTCGTCAATTCCAATTTGATGACCACAAAACTTCTCTTGACCGCTTACCCCCTATGGGAGAGGTGAGATACCTGCTTCTCCAGTTAGAAGAAATTTATTCCCAGGATTCTTCTCCTTCTTCCTCTTCTTTGGAAAAGTTAACGGTGTCAGCAAAATCGAAGCCTAAAGAAGAACTTAGCTCGTCATTAATTAATTCCAAGAGTGATACTAATTTATCTTGAGCTTTAAGGTAATCTATAAATAGTGGTTCAGCAAGTAATTTTTTGCTAATTTCTTCTAATTCTTCTAAGTATTCATCGGGTATATCTTCTTCGTTATCAGATAATTTATCTAAGATTTTTTGTTTTTCCTCTAACTCTTTAGAAACAGAGAGAAAGTCAGGATTCTTAGCTAAAGCGGTGCTTTTTTCCTGGAAGTCTTGGTAAGCAGAAGAAGATATGATTAGCTGAGCTAATTGGTCAATAGCCTTTTTCATGTTAGCAGTTAATTTGGCCACGATACACCTCCCTCAAAATTTTCCCTATTGTATCAGAGAAGGGTCTCGAACGCAAAATAAAAACGTGAAATTTTCTTCCTCAGGATTATTTTCTAATTTTTTCAATGTTACTCACTACCACTGCTATTACAATGATAACTCCAATAGTGAAGGTTTGGAAATAGGAAGAGACATTTAAAATGTTTAAGCCATTTTGCACGATTCCCATTAATATTACTCCTAAAAATGCTCCTAAAATTGTTCCCCTTCCTCCTTCGAAAGTGACTCCACCAATGATGGCAGAAGCTAAGGCTCGTAGCTCATATCCTTCACCAGCGTTAGCCAATATATTTCCCAGTCGAGAAACTAAAACTAAGGAAGCTACTCCTATGATGGCCCCACTCAAAGTGTAATTAATTATTTTAAGCCTGTCCACATTGATGCCGGAGAGAAAAGCCATCTGTTCGTTTCCTCCCATGGCTACTATTCTCCGACCATATTTAGTGTTTCTCAAAAGAAAATGAGTGCCTAAGACCATAAGGATTAAGATTATCATAGGAACAGGGACGCTTAAAACTCTCCCTCTTCCTAAAAATTGAAACTTTCCTTTAAGAGTGAGGAATAATCCCTGGGATATAACTAACGCCAATCCATAGTAAACATAGCTCATGCCTAAGGTTACAATCAAAGGGATACATTTACTTTTGCTTACGATAACGCCGTTTATTAATCCGCAAACCACTGAGGTTGAGAAACCTATAAGAACGGCAATGTAGACATTGGTTCCGTTCATTACTAGAGTACAAATAATAACTGTGCTCAGGCCAATCATAGAGCCGATGGAGAGGTCTATTCCTCCAGATATGAGAAGAAGAGTCATAGACATAGTGCAAATACCTAAAACAGCAATCTGCTGGAAAATAGCGAAGATATTACCCTGGCTCAAAAACCGGGGATTTATAATTCCAAAAAGGAGAGAAAGACCAACTATTACTACTATGAGAAAGAAAATTTGGTTTCGGAAAAAAGATTTATTCTTATTCATTGGCGCTCACTCCAAAAGCATAAGATATGATATTTTCTTCAGTAATTTCTCCTTTTTTCAATTCTGCCGATATGGCACCTCTGGTGATAACTATTACCCGGTCACTCAGAGATATTAGCTCTGGCATTTCTGAAGAAATCATAATAATAGATTTTCCTTCCTCCGCTAAATTAGCCATTAACTCATGGATTTCATTTTTAGCGTTGACATCAATTCCCACAGTAGGTTCATCAAAAATGATGATTTCTGCTTCTTTCAAGAGCCAGCGGGCTAAAACTACTTTTTGCTGATTTCCCCCGCTCAAAAATTTTACTTCTTGCTCTAAAGACGGAGTTTTGATGTCCAGTTGCCGGACATATTTTTCCACTACCTGGGTTTCTTGAGGAAGAGAAATTAGATATCCAGGAAACAAGTCATCTAAACTGGGAAGGGTGATATTTTTAATTATAGAAAGCCCTAAAGCTAAACCAGTTTTTTGACGGTCTTCAGTAATAAACCCCATCCCTATTTTTATCGCTTCTTGAGGAGAATTGATGTTTATTTTTTCTCCTCGGTAAAAAATTTCTCCCGAAAACTTTTTACCTGCCCCAAATAAAGCTCTCATAATTTCTGTCCTTCCTGAACCCACTAACCCAGCTACTCCTAATATCTCTCCCTCATGGAGAGAGAAAGAGATAGAAGGAGAGTTTTCGCTCAGGCGGAGGTCTTTTACTTCTAATATAGGTTTACCTATTGCTTTTCTCTCTTTTCGGTAAAACAAATTTATTTCTCTACCTACCATTTCTTTAGTGATGGTAGGTAGATCCACTTTTTCTTCTCGATTATTATGGCAAGCTACTTTTTTCCCATCCTTGAATACAGTAATGCGGTCAGCTAAATCTATTATCTCCTCTAAGCGGTGAGATATATATATTATCCCTATACCTCTTTTGCTGATGCTACGAGCCAAATCCAGAACCATTTGAGCATCTTTTACATTGAATACTGCTGTAGGTTCATCCATTATAAGGACCTGAGGTTCGAAAGCCAGCGCTCGCACTATTTTCACAAACTGTTGTTCGGCAACGCTTAGGTTTTCTACCGCTTCTTGGGCAGAAAGACGGATTTCTAATGAATCTATAATTTTTTGAGTTTCCTCTATCATTTGGTGGTGGTTTACCACTCCCCAGGACGAAGCAAGTTCTCGTCCCACAAAGACATTTTCTGCCACGGTCATTTGAGGAACCAAAATATTTTCTTGGTATACGACTTGGATTCCTAAAGCTTGGGCAGTATGGGGGGTAAGAAATCGGTACATTTTACCTCGAATTTGAATTTCTCCCCCATCGGGTTTTAAAAACCCAGATAAAATTTTTATAAAAGTAGATTTGCCTGCTCCATTTTCTCCTACAATACAGTGAATTTCCCCGGGGTAGAGGTCAAAAGAAATACCCGCTAGAGCTGTAACTCCGGGAAAAATCTTTACGATATTTTGAGTTTGGATTATAGGTTCCATTGGTTTCCAGTAAATTATACTGAAGAAGGCCTCTTATAAGAGGCCTTCTTCAGTATAATTAGTCATCTATGCCGCCAATATATGCTACAGCTCTTTCATAATTTTCATCGTTAATTTCCCAAGGAATAGCTTCAGAAAGATTTTCCTTAGTAATAGGAATGATGGGTAAAGGAATAAATTTCTCCGGTTTTTTACCTTTGGCTACATATTCATAGAGATTTTTAAAAGTGATTAGTCCTTGCAAAGATACCGGAGCGCTCATTGTGGCATCTAATTCTCCGTTAGCAATCATCTCTAAACCCTGAGGTCCTCCTCCAGTAGCAACGATTTTTACTTTGCCAAATAATCCTGCATCTTTTAAAGCATTTATAACTCCGGTGGCCATTTGTTCATTATTGGCAAAAATAACATCAAATTGTAAACCAGACTGGATGGCATTTTGAGTTACGTTCATAGCTTGCTCTGCTCCCCAGTCAGTGGGTTGAGTTCCTACCAGTTCTACTGTTCCAAACTCTTCTAGTGCTCGGTGTAAACCTTGTTCGTAAAGTTCAGTGATG
>JAGPEW010000040.1 GCA_018056825.1 Candidatus Sordicultor aquaticus | reverse complement strand
CAACCCCCCAAAAGGCAAAGACAAAGAAACATAAAAGACTACCGGAGAAGCTATAGTATCCCTAAGCACATAGTAACCTTAAGTTTTTGACTTCTGATGTAATTTACTTTTTTAAAGTTTTAACAGTTTAACCAGTTTTGCGGGATACTATAACCCCTAAATTTATTATAACATTCTTTTCTCTCGCAATTTGTTCATATTTTCCAAAATATTACATTACTTTATAGGTACTTCTTTGATTTATCATTGCAAGTCTTTCCTAACAGTCTAGAGCACAAAAAAAGAGAGATTAAAAAAAATGAAACAGTTATCCTAAAAAGCACTCAGGGTGACGGCACAAGGGATAACAGAGAGAATCAGAAACGATAACAAGAAAAAGCTTTTTTTCCACTTACAAAGGAGCAAGAGGGTAATTATCAATCCCAAATAGGATACTCAGGAGCCAGAGATGGAAAATCTCTGGCTCCTGTCGCAGTCAAAAACTATTTTTTAGCTTCTCCGCACTTCTCGAGCAATCTTTCCCATTCCCGGTCTACATAGGCCTGGAATTCATCAATAAGATGGCGGTTAGCAGGAGAAAAGAGATGCTGAAACCGGCCCTGAACTTTCAACCATTCCTCTACCGGCTTTTTCTCTTTGGGTTTATAAGTAAGTCGATATTGACCATTTTCTACTTCATAAAGAGGCCATACACAGCAATCTACTGCTAATTGATTTATTTTTAAGGTATCGGCAGGGAGATGTCGCCATCCCCGGTTACAAGAAGCTAACACATTAAGAAAGGCTGGACCTTCAGTATGAAAAGCTTTTTCTGCTTTGAGGGTCAAATCTCGCCAGTTAGAGGGAACGGATTGAGCCACATAGGGTATATCATGAGCCACAGCAATTTCAGTCAAATTCTTCCTCCACTGGGTTTTTCCCGGGAGAGCTTTACCTACCGGACTTGTGGTAGTCCAGGCTCCCAAGGGAGTAGCGCTAGAGCGTTGAATACCAGTATTCATATAAGCTTCATTGTTATAGCATACATATACAAATCGATGTCCTCTCTCCCAGGCCCCAGATAGAGATTGTATGCCAATATCATAAGTTCCGCCATCGCCACCAAAGGCTACAAAATAAATATCTTCATCGATTTCTCCTTTTTTTCTCTTCGCCCGATACATAGTTTCTACCCCAGTAATGGTAGCAGCTGCATTTTCAAAAGCACTGTGAATCCAGGGAATGTTCCAAGCAGTGTAAGGGAAAATACTGGTAGATACTTCTAAACACCCTGTAGCATTGGCAGCAACAACTGGTTTATCAGCCGCAGCCAAAACCAACCGGACAACAATAGGAGCTCCACATCCCGCACACAACCTGTGTCCAGAGGTAATTCTTTCTGGTCTTTTAGCTAATTCTTTTAGAGGTGGCATTTTCTAAACCTCCTATTCTCGTAAACCTAAGTAATCGATGTGTTGCTCTATCTTACCTACTTTCGCCACTTCTTCTATCTTACCTAAAGCTTTTTCTATATCTTCAGGATAGATATCCCTTCCTCCCAAACCATAAAAGAAATTTATGATTAAAGGACGAGAGGGAGCATCATAGAGAGCAGAACGAATTTCCGTAAATAGTGGTCCACCAAATCCTCCAAAGGAAACAGAACGGTCTAAAACTGCCACTCCTTTTAAAGGAGAAAGAGCTTTAATCACACTTTCTCGAGGAAAGGGCCGGAAACAGCGCATTTTAAGAAGCCCTACTTTTTTCCCTTGCTCTCGCAGAGAATCAATAGCTTCCCGAGCCGTTCCACAAGTAGAACCCAGAGCCACTACCGCATACTCAGCATCTTCTAATCGATAACCCTCCAGAAGCCCATATTGTCTTCCAGAAAGTTTTTCAAACTCCTTACCCACTCGCTCAATCACTGGTAAACAGTTATCAATAGCTTCAATTTGTGACCTTTTATGTTCAAAATAGTAGTCAAAAAGGTCAATGGGGCCGTAGGTAACAGGATGCTCTAAATCAAGAAGAGGATAACGCTTGGGGTAAGAGCCAATAAAATTCTTCACTTCCTCATCTTCTAAGATTTCTACTCGCTCCACAGCATGGCTGATTATAAATCCATCCTGGGTAACCATAACCGGAAGCCTTACTCCTAAGTCTTCAGCAATTTTAATCGCTTGGATGGTATTATCATAAGCTTCTTGAGCGTTTTCCGAAAAAAGATGGATCCATCCTGCATCTCTAGCTCCCATAGTATCAGAATGGTCACAGTGAATATTGATATTACCAGACAAAGCCCGATTAGCTACCATCATCACAATGGGAAGACGCATACTGGCGGCAATATAGAGCATCTCCCACATAAAAGCTAAACCATTGGCAGCAGTCGCAGTCATTACTCTTCCTCCTGCAGCAGCTGCTCCCACACAAGCGCTCATAGCACTGTGTTCACTTTCTACCGTAACAAATTCAGTGTCTACCACTCCTTCACTAACATATTCAGCAAATCTCTCTACACAATCAGTCTGAGGAGTGATAGGATAAGCTGCCACCACATCCGGATTAATCTGCTTCATAGCATAAGCCACTGCAGCATTACCATTAAAACCTACCACTTTAGCCATTTCCTTCACCTCCCTTATCGCTCCTCCACCATAGTAATGGCTCCTTTAGCAGGACAAATACTGGCACAGATTCCACAGCCTTTGCAGTAATCATAGTTAAAAGCCACCATCTTCCCTGCTTCGGCATCTACTATTACTGCATTATCCGGACAATAAGCCCAGCAAAAGAAACAATTAATACATTTTTCCAAATTAAGTTCTGGTTTTTCAGTTCGCCAGTCTCCAGTTTTATATTCTCTGGCGTTACCTGCTTCCGCAATGATTCCACCGGGGATCAATTCTTTCCAGCCTTTTAGTTCACCCATCTATTTGTGCCTCCTCACCAGCTTTAGTAAGACAAAGCAAGTTTTTCTCTATAACTTCTGGTCTTAGTTTCTCTCCAAACTGAGAACGAACGGCTTTCAGCAGGTTTTCCATACTTACTTCTGAGAGCACTCTATTGAGAGCTCCCAACATAGGGGTGTTAACTATTACTCTTCCTAAAATATCTCGAGAAATTTGAGAAGCATTCACCGTAACTACTGTACCACCTTTAAAACCTAATTTTTCCCTCAGTTCCTGAGGAGAACCCTCAAAATTAGCTACTATAGTTCCTCCCTCGCCTAATCCTTCCAAAATTTCAGCTAAACCTAAAAGAGTAGGATCTACCACCACTACTATGTCCGGATTGGTAACTCCACAATGCATACGAAGAGGCTGGGAACTAATACGGTTAAAAGCTTTTACTGGAGCTCCCATTCTCTCTGGACCATACTCGGGAAAAGATTGAAAATGTTTTCCCTCTTGTAAAGTTGCATCAGCTAAAATTCGAGAAGCACTGACTACTCCTTGTCCTCCTCGACCATGCCACCTGACTTCCAAAGGCTTCTTCAAGATTACTATTCCTCCTTTCTCGGCTTTAGACTAATTCTTCTTCTTCCTTGTAAAGCTTCTTGCAAAGTTACTTCATCAGCGAATTCCAGGTCTCCACCAGAAGGTAATCCCCGAGCAATGAGAGTTACGAGGATGGGAAACGATGACAGCTTTTGGGCTAAATAAAGAGCGGTAGCTTCCCCATCTACTGATGGACTAATAGCTAAGATTACTTCCTTTATTTCTCCTTGGCTCACTCTCTCTAATAGCTCTTTAATCTTTATCTTCTCCGGACCAATTCCAGAAAGAGGAGAAATAATACCCTGTAACACATGATACAACCCCCGGAATCCTGTTTTTTCTATAGCCAAAACATCCTGGGGTCTTTCTACAACACAAACTACACTTCGGTCTCTTTGCGAGTCCTCGCAAATTTTACATTTATCTCCCTCAGCATAAAAACCACACACCGAACAGAAATGAATTTTTTCTTTTACCTCCTGCAGGGAAGATAATAATTCTTCCACTTCTAAATCAGGAGATTTGACTAAGTAAAAAGCTAACCGTTGAGCAGTCTTAGGCCCAATACCTGGCAAACGAGAAAAGGCAGAGATAAGTTTAGACAAAGCTTCAGGATAAGATTCTACCAATTATATTCCTCTTCATGCTAAACCAGGAAAATTTAATCCCCCGGTAATTTTTCCCATCTCTTCCTCAGCTATTTCTCGCGAACGACGCAAAGCATCGTTAACTGCTGCTAGGATCAAATCTTGTAACATTTCTACATCCTTTTCTTCTAAGAGTTCAGGTTCGATTTCAATCGAAACTATATTTTGCTGTCCATCGCAAACTACTTTTACCATTCCTCCCCCAGAAGAAGCTTCTACTGTCTTTTCTTTTAACTCCTCTTGCATCTTAGCTATTTTAGCCTGCATCTTCTGGGCTTCCTTCATCAGATTTTTCCAGTTCTGCATCCTCCCACCCACCTTTCACTATTTCTTCAGTTAAAGAATAATCAACCAACACCCCGGAGAAAAGGTTAATAACCTCGCTGAGCAATGGTTTATGATTATGAGGAAATTGCTCCTCTTTTTTTTCTTGCTTATCCTCATTTTTTTCTATTTCTAGTACAGGAGTCTTTTCCTCTATAACACATTCTACTTTCCAATTTCCTCCCCGCTTCTTGGCTAAAATTTCTTTAAGAATGCTCAAGTTTTCTTCTCTCTCTATGCTTTCTTTGTGAAACTGACAATTAGAGTTAAAAGACAAAACAGCATGATAAGAGTTAACTTCCTTAAAATCAGCCGCTTGTAAAAATGCATAAAGAGAAATTTTAGCCTTTTTCACCTCCTGCAAAATCTCCGGCCAGAAACTACCATTGTTCTCTTCCACCTTTTGAATAATTTCTTCCTTTACTGGATTTTCTTCAGGCAATCCAGATTTGGCCAAGTATTTAATTATATCTAATAAACAAAGTTCTAACAACACCCGAGGCTGTGAAGAGCGACGCAACTCAAATTCTAGAACACTTACTCTCTCTAAAGCTTTCTGTAAATTTTCTTCATCTGTTTCTTTAACCAATAGCTGCCAACCTTCCTTTGATTTTCCTTCACCTTCTTTACATTGACCTCCAGTAATACAAAAAAGGAGCAGTTCCCGCAAATAACTTTCCAAACTATGGCTAACATCTTCGGGACTCAGCCCTCTTTGCACCCACGCGTTTAGAAGAAGAAGCACCTCTCTTTTATTCCCTTCGATTAAAAAGCGAAAAAGCCTAGTAAAATCTTCTTTATCTATTTCTCTTAAAATCAATGAGGCAGTAGCTAAATCTATCGATTCTTCTCCCCAGGCTAAAATTTGTTCCAACATCCCCTCAGCATCTCGCATAGAACCCCCTGCCTTACGAGCTATGAGATAAAAAACTTCTTCTTCGATTTTACTTCCTTCGGCTTTAGCTATTGCTTGCAGTTTTTCTACCATAGCTTCTTCTGATAAGGGGTTAAAAAGAATCTTTACACAGCGAGAAATAATAGTATCAGGGAGGCGACGAGGTTCGGTAGTAGCCAGCACAAACAAAACATGTTCTGGTGGTTCTTCCAGGGTTTTAAGCAAAGCATTAAAAGCTTCAGGGGTGAGCATATGTACTTCGTCAATTATGTAAACTTTAAAGCGAGACTGCAAAGGAACATATTTAACTCTTTCCCGTAGTTCTCGTATTTCATCTATTCCCCGGTGAGAAGCAGCATCAATCTCCACTACATCTAAAGAGTTGCCTTCCTGGATAGCTCGACAACTTTCGCATTCCTCACAAGGTTGAGGAGTTATACCCCTCTCGCAGTTAACGGCCATAGCTAGAAGTCGAGCAGTAGTAGTTTTCCCTACCCCTCGCGGCCCACAAAAAAGATACGCATGATGGAGACGTTTTTTTCCTAAGGAACGAGTTAAAATGCGTACCGCTATCTCTTGCCCTACTACTTCTTCAAACCGAGATGGTCTCCACTTTCTATAGAGTGATAGATAAGCCAACTTTCTACCTTCTTAGTTTTCTCTTTAAAATGCCTCTAATCGTGCACCAGCATTCGATTTTTTCTTCCCGGCCGTGATGGAGACAGCGAACTCCGGTTAGGCACCCTTGCGGCACCCGAAGAGCTTCGCATACCGCTGCTCCCTCCCAGGCCTGACGGGATTAGCAAAGATTCGTCGCGCAAGACCCAACCTTCATCGTTCCGTTCCTCCATCCGGAGTCGAAAAGAAAAAACCTCTTGCTGGAATTCAGCCCTGCTGTAGCGGATTGCAGGTACAGGGCACCGCTATCTCCCCGCTTAGCACGATTAGAGGCAAACTTGGCGGAGAGGGTGGGATTTGAACCCACGAGACAGGTTCGACGCCTGTCTACCCGCTCTCCAGGCGGGCGCCTTCGTCCACTCAGCCACCTCTCCTCTCGAGAATAATTATAAAGGGAAAGAAGAAGTTTTACAAGTTTAACTTCAGTAAA
>JAGPEW010000039.1 GCA_018056825.1 Candidatus Sordicultor aquaticus | reverse complement strand
ATAATCATCAAAACTTAAGTTTTCCTTGCTAATTCGACTTAGTTCGGATAAATTATTGGGGGAATAATTAATAGGAGGACACAGGAATGGAATTAGACGTGAAAAAAATTCAAGAGATACTGCCTCATCGCTTTCCCTTCCTCTTAGTAGATAAGATAATCTCTTTAGAGAATGACAAAGTGGTGGGAATAAAAAATGTGACTATGAACGAATGGTTTTTCCAGGGTCATTTTCCGGGAAAACCTATTATGCCGGGAGTTTTGATTATAGAGAGTATGGCTCAAGTGGGTGCTACTATGATGATGAACATGGAAGAGTTCCGGGGCTGCATCCCTTACTTCACCTCTTTAAATGAAGTCAAATTTCGCCGTCCGGTTACTCCAGGCGACCAATTAGTGATGGAAGTAACTCTCCTAAAAGTGAGAAGGGGAATTGGTAAATTAAAAGGAGTGGCACGAGTAAACGAAGCAATAGTAGCAGAAGGAGAAATAGGTTTTTCTTTAGTAAAAGAGGAGGTAGAAGATTGAGAGAAAGTAAAGTAAAAATATTAGGAACTGGTTCTAGCGTTCCCCAGCGAGTTATCACCAATTTTGACCTAGAAAAAATGGTAGATACAAGTGATGAGTGGATTACCACTCGTACCGGCATTAAAGAAAGAAGAATAGCTGGGGAAGGAGAAAGCACCTCTACTTTTGCCCTGCTTGCTGCTCAAAGAGCGCTTCAGGCTGCTCAAGTTTCCCCGGAAGAATTAGACCTGATAGTGGTAGCTACAGTTACCCCCGATATGTTATTTCCCGCTACTGCTTGTCTATTGCAAAGAGAGCTAAAAGCCCGAAAAGCAGCTAGCTGCGATTTAGAAGCCGGCTGCACAGGGTTTGTTTATGCTTTATCTTTAGCCGAAAAGTATCTCCGAGGAGGAGGGGGAGAAAAAGCCTTAGTGGTGGGAGCAGAGACTCTTTCCAAGATATTAGATTGGCAGGACCGCTCTACCTGTGTGTTATTCGGTGATGGAGCGGGAGCAGCAGTTCTAGGGCTCAGCGAAGGAGAGGGAATTTTAGCTACTTATCTGGGTTCTGACGGGGGAGGAGCTCATCTTCTCGAGCTTCCCGCTGGATGTTCTCGAATGCCAGCTTCTCTGAATACCATTAATAATCGACTACACTATATAAAAATGAATGGAAATGAAGTATTTAAATTTGCGGTGAAAATTATGGAAGAAGCTTCTCTGGAAGTGATGAAGAGGGGGAATGTGAAAATAGATGAAGTGAGCCTTTTTATTCCTCATCAGGCTAACATTCGAATTATCAATTCAGCAGCTAAGAGGTTGGGTATCCCCGAGGAAAAAGTTTTTATAAATGTTCATAAATATGGTAATACTTCCTCTGCCTCTATTCCTCTTGCTTTAGACGAAGCATGCCAGGAGGGTAAAATTAACCGTGGTGATTTAGTGCTCCTAGTGGGTTTTGGTGCCGGTTTAACTTGGGGCTCAGCCCTTATCCGATGGTAAAGGAGGTTTTAAGGTGGAAAGAAAGGTAGTAGTCACAGGTATAGGAGTAATTAGCCCAGTGGGCAGTGGCAAAGATACGTTTTGGCAGTCATTGATAGAAGGAAAATCAGGAATTGATAGAATTAAAAGTTTTGACCCCCATGATTTTGATAGCCAAGTAGCAGGAGAGGTAAAGGACTTTGACCCCGAAGATTTTCTTCCCCGGAAAGAATACCGGAGGATGGACCGTTTTTCCCAATTTGCAGTTTGCGCTTCTCTTATGGCTATGGAAGATGCTTCTATATCTTTAGAGAATCTGGATAGAGAGAGAGCCGGGGTTATTTTAGGCTCAGGTATTGGAGGAATCCAAACTTTTGAAGACCAGCATCAAGTTCTTTTGACTAAAGGTCCGGGGAAAGTCAGCGCTTTTTTCATTCCCATGATGATAGTTAATATGGGGGCAGCCAATGTGGCGATACAGTTGAAACTGAAAGGACCTAATAGTTGTGTATCTACCGCTTGCGAAGCTTCTACTCATGCTTTAGGAGAGGCTCTACGTATCATCCAGCGGGGAGACGCAGATTTGATGGTAGCTGTAGGAGCAGAAGCTTCTATTACCCCTTTAGCTCTGGCTGGGTTTTGTGCTATGAAAGCTCTCTCCACCCACAACGACGACCCGGCTAAAGCTTCTCGTCCTTTTGACCGCACTAGAGACGGGTTTGTAATGGCTGAGGGAGCAGCAGCATTAATTTTGGAAGAGGAAGAAAGAGCGAAAAAGCGAGGAGCCCGGATTTATGCTGAGCTCAGGGGATATGGTTCTACTTGTGATGCTTACCACATCACTGCTCCTGACCCCGAAGGAGAAGGAGCCGCCCGGTCTATGAAGTTAGCGATAGAAGATGCTTGCTTAGCTCTAGAAGACATCGACTACATCAACGCTCATGGCACTTCTACTCCCCTAAATGATAAAGTGGAAACTCTGGCCATCAAAAAACTTTTTGGAGAAAGAGCTTACCAGATAAAAATTAGTTCTACCAAATCTATGACTGGACATCTTTTGGGAGGAGCAGGAGCACTGGAGGGAGCAGCTACTGTCCTGGCCATTTATAATAGTATCATTCCTCCCACCATAAATTTGGATGAAAAAGACCCGGAGTGCGATTTAGATTATACCCCCCACCACGCCCTTCCTTTGAAAATCAGGAATGCTCTTTCTAACTCGTTTGGATTCGGAGGTCACAACGGTACTTTAGTCTTTTCTCGTTATGGAGAGTGATATTGATGGTTAACTGGTGGGTTTTACCTCTCAACTACCTTTTAGGCTCTTTCCCTTGCGGTTTGGTAGTGGGCTGGATAGCAAAAGGTGTAGACATAAGAAAATATGGAAGTGGAAGTATTGGTGCTACCAATGTTTCCCGGGTAGCTGGTTTTCTTCCCGCTCTCATTGCCGGGATAGGAGATGCTCTAAAAGGGTTTTTAGGTGCTTATTTAGCCACTCGTTTTTTGCCTCACCCCTATCTCTGGTTTCTGGCTCTTTTTCTTTTGATTCTGGGTCACGATTGGTCTATATTTCTCCGCTTCCGAGGAGGAAAAGGGGTAGCTACCACCTTAGGAATACTTTTTTATCTTTCCTGGGAATCGGCAATTCTTTGCTTTCTCGCCTGGGTAGTTATGGCATCTATCACCCGCTACTCCTCCGTGGGTTCTCTAAGCGGAGCTCTTTTAATGCCCATTTTTCTTTATCTCTTTGGGAAACCTCCCGAATTTGTAATTTGGGGAATATTTGCCGCAGCGCTCGTGTTTTGGAGGCATAAAGGAAATATCCAGAGGTTAATCCAAGGTAAAGAGTTAAAAATGGGCCAGAAAGGAGCACCAAAATGATTGAATTAAGCAAGGATAATTTTAAAGAAGAAGTATTAGACTCAGAGATCCCGGTATTGGTTGATTTTTGGGCTACCTGGTGTATGCCCTGCCGAATGATGGCTCCCATTGTAGAAGACATAGCCAATTCCTGGCAAGGGAAAATTAAAGTTGGCAAATTAAACACCGATGAAGTTCCAGAAATTGCTGCTAAATATGGTATTCAAGCTATTCCTACTCTTTTGATTTTCAAAGGAGGTAAGGAAGTAGGAAGAATAGTGGGATATGTACCTAAAAAAGTCGTGGAGGAAAAATTACAGAGCATTATTAATTCCTGATGGATAGATTTAAGCTCGGACTCTGGGTTTTCTGTTGTATTTTACTAATTTTGTTCCTTCCGGGAAAAGCACAGAGCATAGAAACGGAAGGAAATGTTTTTGGCTTCAATTCTGTTCGTTCTCTGGGGGGAAACCACAGCGTCAAAAAGGAAGTAGCGCTAACTTTTGACGACGCCCCCAGCCCTTTTACTAAAGAAGTATTGGAAATTCTGGATGATTATAAAATATCAGCTACTTTTTTCTTAATCGGCTCTCAAGTGGAAAAGTCTCCGGAGATTGCTCGCCAGATTATAGTGGCAGGGCATGAAATAGGCAATCACTCTTTTTCCCATCGCTGGTCAAGTGATGATTCAGTGGAAACCCTGATAGAGGATATTAAACGAGCGGAAGAAGCTATTTATCGAGCTACTGGCCAAATGCCTCTTTACTTTCGTCCTCCGGGGGGGATGGTGAACGATAAAGTTAAAAAGGCTTGCGGACAAACTGGTTATAGCATTCTCTTGTGGTGGGTAGACTCTCGAGATTGGCTGCTTAACGAAGAAGAAATATTGGAAACGGTTAAAAAAGAAGTAAAAGATGGGGCTATTATTCTTTTTCACAATTTAACCACCACGGTTAAAGTCCTACCCCAGGTGATTGAGGATTTAAAAAGGGCAGGTTACGAGTTTGTGACTGTTTCGCAACTCCTTAGATATTAGGAGGAAAGATGCTCTGGCCTCCGGAATGGGATTTTTTACCTGGCGTTTTAAACGATTTTCGAGGAACGATTATGGTAGTAGCGCCATCAGACCGGGGGAAAACCACTTTAATTCGCCTGCTCTCTTCTTTCTTTGCCCACAAAGGTAAAAAAGTGGGATGGGTAGATTCAGACCTGGGGCAATCTAATGTTGGTCCTCCCACTACGGTGGGGATGGTAATGATATCTAAAAAAACCCTCTCCTCTCTTCAGGAGAGGTTGTTTACTCCTTACTTTCGCTTTGTGGGAGATGTAACTCCAGAAAAAAGGATAGAATCTACTGCTTTATACACTGCTGAGTTAGCTAAGATGGCTCATTCTAAATCTCAGGTTACTCTGATTGATACTTGTGGTTTGTTTTTCTCTTTGTCCGGCCTTCGTCTCAAGATGCTGAAGATGAAATTAATTAAACCCGAATTAGTATTGGGTATAGGAAACGATGAAGAATTTGAAGTATTGAAGAAGTTTTATGGAGAGCAATTCTGGATTCTACCCCCTTCTTCTCAAATTTCTAAAAAAGACTACGAGAAAAGAAGGAGTTACAGAGAAGAGCTTTTCTCTCTGTATTTTACTCCCGGGAAAAATTGGGAGAGAGGATGGGAAAGCCTTCGTTTCTTTTTACCTTACCATCCTTATTTTTTCCTCCAGGAGTATCATCTGAGAGAGGGAATACCGACTTTTGAATTTCCCCGCAATTTTTCTCTTGTTTTTAGCTCTTCTTCTGAAAACAGAGATAGTAGATACCGAATAATAAATCCCTCTTCCCTTTCTTCTTCTATTTGTGGTCTCTATAGTGAAAGAGGAGAAGAGCTAGGCCTGGGCATCATCCAGAGTGTTGACGAAGAAAAAAGAACCATAATTATAAAAGGAACTCAGGTTAACCCCGGTAAACTGGAAGCAATAGTTCCTGGAGTAGTAAAAATTAATACTAAATCTCCAGATAATGAACAGTAACTCCTTCTAAGCTTTCTAATTCCTTTTTCAGCTGTTCATTTTCTTCTTTTTTACCGGCTAATTCTAAGATTATCAATCCGTCTTCAGCGCAATATTCGGGAGAAGTTTCGTGAAGCCCTAAACGAGTTTTAATATTACATCCATGTTTGGTTAAGCACTCTTGTACTTTAAGTGCCTGATGAGAGCGGGCTCCTATTTTGACTATCATAATTTGGTAAGCCATTTGATCACCCCATTTAACGTAGTTATGTTACCACAACCATTATAACATCCCTTGATGCTTATAGCATCCCACAAACCTCTTTTACTGGGTCTTGAGCCTTCTTCTTTTCCCCACCGGTTTACCAGGAGATGCTTTAGTATCCTCCCGACACCACTAGAACTTGTCCGGTGATAAAACTCGCTTCTTCCCGGGAGAAGAAAAGTACTGCTTCAGCTACATCCTGAGGGCTACCCAAGCGACCAACAGGTATTTTCTTAATTACTTCTTTTTCCTTACCGGGAGGCGTTACTGAACGTAGAAGATCGGTATCGATTTTGCTGGGAGCAACAACATTTACCGTTATTCCATAAGGAGCAAATTCTTGCGATAATGCTTTACTTAAGGCTATAACTCCTCCTTTAGCAGCTGCATAATGAACTCCCGAAGTGCCTCCAGTTATTCCTGAAGTAGAAGAGATATTGATAATCCTTCCCCATTTTTTACTTATCATATCAGGTAAAACAGCTTGGGAAACTAAGAAAACTCCCCGTAAATTTACGGCCAAAATTTTATCCCAAGTTTCTTCTTCTACGGAAAGAGCCGAAGAATAAGAAGGGTCACCTATCCCAGCGTTATTTACCAATATATCAATCGGCCCCAATTCCTGGTGAATTTGCTCTATCATTTTCTCAACTTCTTTCTTTTGGGATACATCTCCTTTTACTTTTATAGCCTTAGACCCCCAACTCTCTATTTCTTTTACCACTTCTTGGGCGGCCTCCTCCTTTTGGAGGTAATTGACCGCTACCTGCGCTCCAGATTGAGCTAAAGATAAAGCAATAGCCCGACCAATACCCCGGCTTCCTCCCGTAACCAAGGCGGTATGAAAAGAAAGTTTTCCCATAGCTTATTCTCCTTTATGATAGTTTATCTTCAAAATACATTATAGCTAATCGCATACTATACTATAAAGGGGCTTTGCCCCTTTATAATCCCCCGAAAAAGAAGAAAATAAAGAACAAAAGATTAAAGGCAAAAAACTGAGGGAGAAAAGCTTCCCTCAGTGGGGCTTTGCCCCTTTATAATCCCCCAAAAAAGAAGAAAATAAAGAACAAAAGATTAAAGG
>JAGPEW010000038.1 GCA_018056825.1 Candidatus Sordicultor aquaticus | reverse complement strand
TTTCTGCAGTACGAATTACCTGAGAATTAGTTAGACCAGTAAGGAGCACAGAATTTTCTTTAGTGAAGGCCAAAACATCGCTTAAAAGATCACTACCACAAGCAGAAGATGGCTCTCGATCTAAAAACTCTTCTCCCGCTAACACCTCAGCTTGCAATATCTCTTTTATCTCTAGTAAAGTCATATACTTTTTCCCTACTTTCCCACAAAAGATTCTATCCCCTGAGTCTTTAATTTACTAACCACTTTCTCAGCTTCTTTTTTATCTTGAAAACCATATATTCTTACCCGATACAATCCTGAAACAGGCTCAGAAACAGCCTGATAACCAAAGTCCTTTAAAAGTTCCACCATTTTCTGAGCATTCTCTGGTTTAGAAAACGCTCCACATTGAACGAAAAACGCTCCTGAAGGCGACTCAGCTACCCGAGAAGGGGTTTCAGTCTTTTTAGGAGACGTAATCTCTTTTTCTTGAGGAATAGAAGTTGCAACTACCTGAGGAGGAGGAGATGTGGTTTCTTCTGGAGGAAGGGGAGAGGAACTAGTTTCTGGAAATGTTTCTGGAGTAAAAAACTCCTCCGGGGGGAAATAAGGAGAAGGAGAAATAGAAACTTCTTTTATCTCTATTTCCCTCTCAAAAATACCACCGCTAAGCAAATATTCAGTGTAATAATCTAAATCTCCTCGAGCTATAAAAAAAGCAATAACTACTACTAATAAACCACCAAGAAGGATTATAATTGCTTCTACCGGATCTTTTCCTTTCCAAAAAGTAAAAGGATTACCCATCACAGGTCCTCAAGTAAAGTTTCCAATCTTTCTTTTTCTTTAATTAAATCGGTAAAACGCCTTCTTTCCTTTTCCACCACCTCTTCTGGAGCCCGACTCAGGAAATTAGAATCATTAAAGCGTTCCCGTATTCTTTCTTCTTCTTTTTGCAGACGAAATAATTTCTTATTCAAACGTTCCACCTCCTTATCTAAATTCACCATACCTTCCACCAAAAGATAAACGTCTGCCCCCCGTACTCTTCCCGTAGCCACTGATTCTGGTTTTTTCAGATTATAACCGCTCTCCAGCACTGAGCACTTAGCTAAACTTTCTATATAAGCGTGATTACCCTCTATATAATGGAAGCTTTCTTCATCAGAAAAATTAAGTATCACTTTACATTCTTCTTTAGGAGTAATGCCCAATTCCGCTCGTAGATAACGGATTTCTCTTATAACTTCTTGCAAAAAGGAAATCGTTTTTTCCGCTTCTTCATCTAACCATTTTTCCTCTTTGCCCGGCCAAGGAGCAATCATAATACTTTCTTTTTCCTTTATTGGAAGGTTTTGCCAAATTTCTTCAGTAATAAATGGGATTACAGGATGCAAAACTTTTAAGATTCCAGAAAGGAGATAAAGGAGAATGTTTTGAGTCTTCTTTTTGTTACCTTCTCCTCCCCGGTAGAGGTCTATCTTGCTCCATTCTACATACCAATCACAGTATTCTCCCCATACAAAGTCGTAAAGAAGCTGAACATATTGACCAAAATCGAAACTGTTCAGTGCTTCTTCTACTTCACCCAATAGGCGGTGGAAACGAGAAAGAATCCAGCGGTCTTTAATATCGAGATCTATTAGTTTCTCGAAAGCCAAAAAGTCTTCCTCATTCATTAACACAAAGCGAGAAACATTCCACAGTTTATTCATAAAATTGCGCGAAGCTTCTATTCTTTCTTGAGAAAGATTAATATCCCTACCTTGAATCGTAAGCCAACCCAGAGCAAAGCGTAAAGCATCTGCTCCGTAGTGGTCTATTATTTCTAAAGGATCAATAGCATTGCCTGAAGATTTACTCATCTTCTTTCCTTGAGCATCGCGTACTAGAGGAGTGATATAAACTTTATGGAAGGGAACATCGCCCATAAATTTCAAACCCATCATAATCATACGTGCTACCCAGAAGAAAATAATATCAAAACCAGTAATCAAAACCGAGGTAGGGTAAAAAGTTCTCAGATCTTCGGTGTCTTCTGGCCATCCAAAAACAGAAAAAGGCCAAAGAGCAGAACTAAACCAAGTATCCAAAACATCTTCGTCTTGTCTCACTTCCCCCCCGCAGCGAGGACAATTTTCTGGAATATCTCGATGAGCAAAAGTAAAACCACAATTTTGACAATAAAAAACAGGAATACGATGTCCCCACCACAACTGACGAGATATACACCAATCTTTAATATTTTCCATCCACTCAAAATAGACTTTTTCCCAGCGTTCAGGAATGAACTCTATTTTTTTCTCCTTAACCACTTCTATCGCTGGCTGAGCTAGATCTTTAACCCGAACAAACCATTGTTTAGAAACCAGAGGTTCTACTACAGTAGAACAACGATAACAATGTCCCACTGCGTGAGAATAGTCTTCTATTTTCTCCAAGTATCCTTCTTCTTTTAATTTTTCTACTACTTTTTCTCGAGCTTCTTCTCGAGATAGGCCAGAAAAACTCAGAGCTTTTTCATTCATAAAACCCCGTTCATCGATAACTTTAATTATAGGTAGTTTATGTTTTTTCCCCAGCTCAAAATCATGAGGGTCATGAGCAGGAGTAACTTTAAGCACTCCAGTTCCAAATTCAATATCCACATACTCATCGCCAATAATAGGAAGGTTTCTTCCCACCAGAGGCAGAATAGCTACCTTACCTATCAGGTTTTGATAACGTTCATCGTGAGGATTTACTGCTAAAGCTACATCTCCCAGCATAGTCTCTGGTCTTGTAGTAGCCACTATGAGATATCGATCTTCATCCCGAAGATAATATCTTACATAATAAAGGTGAGCGGGAACTTCAGTATACTCTACCTCAATATCGGCTAGTGCTGTTTCACAACGGGGACACCAGTTTACAATATATTCATCTTTATAAATTAAACCTTCTTCGAAAAGACGGACAAAAACCTCTCTAACTGCTCGAGACAAACCTTCATCTAAAGTAAAACGCTCTCTCGTCCAATCGCAAGAAGCTCCCATCTTTTTTAGTTGCTTTACAATTCGTTCATGATAGCTCTCTTTCCATTCCCAAACTTTTTCTAGGAACTTTTCTCTCCCTAAGTCGTGGCGGCTTAATCCTTCTTTAGATAATTGCTTTTCCACCACGTTTTGAGTAGCAATACCAGCATGGTCAGTTCCCGGCACCCAAACAGTCCGATAACCTTGCATTCTCCGGTAACGAACTAATATATCTTGAAGGGTAAGATTTAAGGCATGACCCATATGAAGATAGCCAGTCACATTGGGAGGAGGAATAACTATAGAAAAAGGAGGAGCTTCTTGGGGAGAAGGAGTAAAATAACCCTTCTTCTCCCAGAATTCATACCACTTATCTTCTACCAAAGAGGGTTCAAAAACTGGAGAAATAATAGTCCGTTCATTCATTATTATCTTCCTTTAAGCCGACTGTTCTTCTTTGGCATCTCGCTCTAAAAAAGGAAGGAGAGTGCCATTTTTAACCACTTCTTCATTAATCACCACTTTTTCAATATCTTTACGAGAAGGCAACTCAAACATTAACTCAACCATTAGCTTTTCCATAATGGCACGCAACCCTCGTGCTCCTGTACCTTTAGCCATAGCCTCATGAGCAATAAGGCGTAGTGCTCCTTCGGTAAAAATGAGTTCTACTCCCTCCATTTTCAACAAGCTCTGATATTGTTTAACTAAACTATTGCGAGGTTCAATAAGGATACGAACTAAGTCTTCCTCTCCTAAGGGATCAAGAGCACAAACTATGGGAATACGTCCTACGAATTCAGGGATTAAGCCATACCTCACCAAATCTTCTGGCTGAACCTCGACTAAGGGGTTGAATGAATCTATGAGAGTAGAAGAAGTTTCTTGCGCTCCAAAGCCAATTCTGCGGTCTTTTAAGCGACTTTCCACTATTTTATCCAAACCTATAAAAGCTCCTCCACAAATAAAAAGGATATTTTCAGTATTAATCGGAATAAATTCCTGATGAGGATGTTTTCTTCCTCCTTGTGGAGGAACATTGGCTATAGTTCCCTCCAAAATCTTTAGTAAAGCCTGCTGTACTCCTTCTCCCGATACATCCCGAGTGATAGAAGGACTTTCTCCTTTACGAGCAATTTTATCTATCTCATCTATATATATAATCCCTTTTTCTGCTTTTTTAACGTCGAAATTAGCATTTTGAATCAAACGGAGTAAGATATTTTCCACATCTTCTCCTACGTATCCAGCCTCGGTTAAAGTAGTAGCATCAGCAATAGCAAAGGGAACATTGAGCAACAAAGAAAGAGTACGAGCTAAAAGGGTTTTACCACTTCCTGTTGGTCCAATGAGCAAAATATTACTTTTCTCTATCTCTATATCTTCCTTGGAATTATAAGTAATCCGCTTATAATGATTGTACACAGCTACAGAGAGAACTTTTTTCGCCCTTTCCTGGCCCACTACGTATTGGTCAAGAAAAGCCTTTATCTCCTTAGGAGAAGGTAAGTCTTCCAAGGTCAAATCTGGCTTTCGACTTTTATCATCTTCTTTAATAATTCCATTACACAATTCTACACACTCATCACAGATATATACCCCCGGGCCAACTATAAGTTTTTTAACTTCTGATTGATTCTTACCACAGAAGGAACAACGCAATTTTAATTTTTCTTCCTCAAACTTGGGCATAACTCTTTAATTCTCCTTTTTATTTTTTTCTTCCGGGTAAAGAACCCTATCTATGAGACCATACTCCAGAGCTTCTTCTGGAGACATAAAATAGTCTCTTTCTGTATCAGCTTTAATTTTTTCTACCGGTTTTCCAGTGTGATGAGCCAGTATCTCGTTTAACTTTTCTCTAATTTTAATCATTTCCCGAGTGTGAATCTCAATATCAGATACCTGTCCTTGAGCTCCACCCAAAGGTTGATGAATCATAACTCGAGAATTAGGTAAAGCCATCCTTTTACCTTTAGCTCCAGCAGCCAAAATTACTGCTGCACCACTAGCTGCCTGTCCAATACAGATAGTAGCTACATCTGGTTTTATATACTGGATAGTATCATAAATAGCTAAAGTAGAAGAAACTGAACCACCCGGACTATTGACATAAAGGTTAATGTCTTTTTCTCTGTTAGCTGCTTCCAAGAAAAGTAATTGAGCAATAACCAAATTAGCTACTGTATCATCTATTTCCGTTCCCAGAAATACAATCCTATCCTGTAAAAGACGAGAATAAATATCATAAGCTCTCTCCCCATGAGGTGTTTGCTCTACCACCATAGGTACCAAATAACTATCCATTCGCAGAAAATCTTTCATCCAACCATCTCCTCTTCCGGATCTTCCAAGGCTTTCCACTGGTCTAAATTAATAGACTCTTCTAGCTCTTTAACCTTTACTTTTTGAGTTAAATCTTTCAAAGCTTTTTTCTCACTTATGCTATACCATAAATCGTTTATTCTTCCATTCGATTCCAGAGCTTCTCTTACTTCCTCTTTGGTTTTACCTACTTCTTTCGCTATTTTTTCACATTCAGCCATTAGCTCCTCTTCTGTAACTGAAATTCCATTTTCTTTAACATATTTTTGTAAAACAAACAATTTTCTAAGCTCCCAACGAGCTAAATCTCGCAGATTCTTTTCTAAAGTAGCAAAATCCATATTCATTAACTCTAAGTAACGATCTAAAGTTAAACCGTCTTTTTCTAAATCTTCCTTCAAAGTGTCTATACGTCGACGAACATCAATGTCTAAAAGAGCTTCAGGAATATAAACCTGGGAGTTTTTGCTTAGAGCTACCATGGCTTCTTTTTCTAATCTTTCTTCTACCATATCCTTAACTAAGGCTTCCAATTTTTCTCTTACTTTGTTCTTTAAATCATCTATAGAAGTCAATCCTTCTTCCAAACTAGATAGAAACTCTTCGTTCACCTCTGGTCTTTCTTTTCCCATTATTCCACTTATTGAAAACTCCAACTCGGTTTCTTCCTCTTCCCCCTCAGAGATTTTTCCCTTTTCTCCTACTTTCATCCCCAAAACCTCTCGAGCCAGAGATTTTTCCTTATCCAGGGAAGATTCTGCTACTACAGCATAGTCTTCATCTTCTATTTTTATCTTAACCAAATCTCCTTCTCTTGCTGGCTCATCTTCTCCCTTATCTTTCCAGGTACTACGAGAATCTATTATTCTTTCCACTTCTTTTTCCACATCCGAGTCTCTAATCTCTAAACGATATTTCCTAACTTCCAATTCTTGGGGATTGGCTAATTCTACTTCTGGTTCTTCTATCACTCGAATGCGAAAAATCAAAGATTCATCCTCTTTAGCTTGGATTATCTCCAAATCTGGTTCACCCACTACTTTAAGATTCTCTTGAGTCAATACCTCTTGAACTATCTGAGGAATTAAATCCTGAGTCATTGTTTCTAAAATAGTATCCTCCCCGGCAAAACCTCTTAAAATAGCTCGAGGAGCTTTTCCTTTTCTAAACCCCGGCACAGTCATTCTGTGGCTTAATTCCCGATAAACCTTATCCAATGCTTCGTTTACTCGTTCCTTTTCCACGGTGATTTCCATCTCTATCACGTGTTTTTCCTTTTCCTCTTTTTTAACTTCCACCATTTATATCCACCTTTCTTCATCGAAGTATTAAGTTTATATGCTTATATAACAAAAATTAAATTATACCTCACAATTCTTTATTGAGGTATAACCCAGTTTACCCGATTTTATTTTACTATAATCTTCCTTGCAGTCAAGAAACTCCAGGCTGTTTAAAAA
>JAGPEW010000037.1 GCA_018056825.1 Candidatus Sordicultor aquaticus | reverse complement strand
TTATCACCTGGGTTTCCTCTCCCCGGTAAGACAAGTCTTGCGGAGGAGTACCAATTACTACATGATGACCAATATTGCAATAAGAACCGACCTTCACTCTACCTTCCATAACGGCAAAAGCGCCAATCTTAGTATAATCACCAACTTTTATCTTCCCTTGTAAAATAGAATAAGGACCAATCTCTACTTCTTCTCCCAGTTCAACTTCTTTCCCAATCTTAGCTGTAGAGTCGATTTTATTCACTACTTACCTCCATTATCTTTCTTACCATATCTCGATTTAAGGTATGACCAGAACGAATACCTATAAAATATCCTTTAATCCTTTTCCCTGCAAGCATTAAATCCCCTATCAAGTCTAAAATCTTATGCCCTGCCGCTTCCCCGGGAAAACGCAAAGGAACAGAACTTTTGCCTTCTTCATCTATAATGAAAGCTTTCTCTCTGACTCCTTTTCCCCATCCTCTCTGTAAAACTTCTCTTATTTCCCAGGAGAAAGCAAAAGTACGAGCAGAAAGAAGCTTACTAAAATCACCGTTACTAGAAAATTCTAGAGCTTGAGAAAAATGACCATTCCCTTCCCCATCCAGAAAATACCACACCCTAAACTCCTCACTAGGGAAAGCAAAAAGATAACGATGGTCTCCTTCTGCTTTAATATCTTTATGTAAAATAAAATATTTCCGAGGAGCAGCTTGAGATTGGAAACCAACTTTCTGAAAAATATTAAACCAAAAAAGAGAGCTTCCATCTCCCCCCGGAAGCTCTTCTCCTTCTACTGCTACTTCCAAATTATCCAAATCGCTACCCCAGCAAGCAGCCAGAAAGTGCTCTACTGTGGATATTTGTTTTTTCCCTTTCTTAAGTGTCGTACAACGAGGAGTATTTTCTATATGCTGTATAGTAGCAGGAATAATCGTATCTCCAGTTCGAAAAACAATACCACTATTTTCGGAAGCAGGGAAAAGAGTCACCTTTACCGGCTCGTTACTATGTAAACCGACCCCTTCCACAGTGCAAGAAGAAGCCAGAGTTCTTTGTAAAATTGATGAACTCATTTTCTAACCTGTTTATTTACTACTCTCTCTAAGTTCTTCACTTTTTCCCAGAGATCGGGAAGCTTCCTAATCAGAGCTTTCTCTTTTAACTCTCTTTTACGCTCTTGAGCAGGAAAACCAGAGACAACCATACCATCGGGAATATTTGTTGTCACCACCGTTCGGGCAGCCAACTGAGCACCTTTCCCTATTCGGCAGTGGTCTATTATTCCACTTTGAGCCGCCATCACTACTTCATCCCCTACTTCTGTGCTTCCTGCTATCCCTGATTGAGCTACTATCACCACGTTCTTACCTATCTTAACATTGTGGGCAATCATAACTAAATTGTCAATTTTAGAGCCAGAACCAATTGTAGTTGCTCCTAAAGTAGCTCTATCTACAGTAGAATTAGCACCAATTTCTACGTCGTCTTCAATTATTACCTTCCCCACCTGAGGAATTTTATAATATGTACTCCCTACTCTCTCATAGCCAAAACCATCTGCCCCTATTACCACTCCACTATGAAGAATTACCCGGTCTCCAACCCAACAATTTTCTCTTACCACCACTTGAGGATAAAAAATACATTCTTCACCCATCCGAACATTTTTTCCCAAGTAAACTTGAGAAAAAATAATAGCATTGTCTCCTACAGTTGCCCCTTCTTCTATTACTGTAAAGGGACCCACTGAAACATTTTTACCTAAGGAAGCTTGAGGATGAACAAAGGCTTGAGGATGAACCCCTTTCTCCGGAAAATAGGAAGGAAAAAAATAGGGGGCTAACTTAGAAAAAGCGTAACGGGGATTTTCTACCAATATAACATTTTTACCTATTAGCTTGTTTTCCAATCCCGGCTTGGTTATTACCGCTTTAGAAGCCGAAGAGAGTACCTTTTCTAAATAAGGAGCATGGAAAAAAAGAATCAAATCATCTTCTTCTGCCTCTTCTGGTTCTTTTACACTCTTTACTTTCCAGTGGGGGTTACCTATCAGGTTTCCCCCCACTAATTCAATAATCTCTTGTAGTTCCAAAACTATTTATTCTCCGGAGTCGCAGCAATATTTTTAATTTCTTCTATTACCTGATCAGTAATATCTACTCCTCCATAAAGTACAATAGGCATTTCTAAGAGCTCGTTTTGGGAAACAGGTATACGTAATTCGCTCCTAATAACTAAAGTAAGTTTTTGAGACTCAGCTATTTTTTTAATCGCTGCAATTACATCACTATATCTCTGATTTACCAAATCCTGTCGCTCTTTCAGCATTTGGTCTCTAATTGGAGTCCATTCAGCATTCATTTCTTCCTCTAATTTTTGCACTTCTTCTTTAGTTTTGCCTTTTCCTTTTTCGTTCAATTCCGTTTGCCTTTTCTGCATTTCCTCTTGCAACTTGTTCTCAGCATCTAATATCTTCTGAGTATTAGGATGAGAATCAAGAATCTTATTGATATCCACCAAGCCTACCGTAGGAGTAGGCGTGGACTTTTCTGCTGTCCAACCAGGAACAGTAGCTACCAAGAGTGCTACCATTACTAAAGCTAATCCAATCAAAAAGCTGCTTTTTCTCATTGTTTTTTCTTCCTTTCTATAGCGTTTTAATTATTTCCTAAAAAGTTTGTCCAATACTAAAGTAAGTCTGTCCACCATCTTCTCCAATGCCATAATCTAATCGCACTGGTCCAATAGGAGTATCAAATCTCACTCCTACCCCATAACCAGCTTTAATCTCATCCCAACTTATGTCTTGAGAAAGAGGCCAAGCATATCCAGCATCGCCAAAAAAGACTATTTGAGTCCCTTCTGAAACTTCCCAGCGATATTCTAAGTTAAAAAGTAGCATTTTGTCTCCCTCAAACTCAAATAAATCATAACCTCGCAGAGTGCTAACTCCTCCTACCGAAAATTTCTCATAGCTTGGTAATTCAGTGTCAGCAATTCCCCCTAAGAAACGTAAAGCCAAAACTGTATCTTCTCCTGTTTCGATGTAATTTCTTAGATCCAAAATGTATTTATTGTAATCATGGTCTCCACCTAAGAATCTTCCTGCTAATTCTGCCTGTAAAGTCCCATACCATCCCTCATGAGGATTGTCTACCACATCTCGAGTATCATAAAACACTATAGGAGTTAAAGAATTAGTTTTCCCGCCTCCATCAGGGGACACTCCTTCTAAAACGGTAATTTCCACATCCTCAGTTTTATAGCGCAGTCGCCATCCCCAATCTTCTTTTATCTTCCCTCCTAAAGTAATATATCCTCCTATTCTCTCTTCTTCATATTTTCCCACCACTTCCTGATTTACCCACTCTTTTTTCTTTTCCACTTGATCGTATAGAGCCAAATTGAAATAAAGGGGCTCATTAAAAAGCCAAGGCTCTTCAAACAATAAACGGTATAGAGTGCGAGTGCCGTATTCATATCTCAATTCTACTCGTTGAGCATTGCCACCCAAGTTGGATTCCTGATAACGGATATAACCTAACCAACCTCTCTCATTGTTGTACCCCACTCCCAATCCTGCCTCACCTGTAAGTTTTTCTTTGACTTCTACTTTCACCACCACGTGATCCCGATCGCTACCCGGCTCCAATTTCATAGAGACATCTTCAAAGAAACCCAGGTTATAAATAGCCCTCAAGCTCTCTTGAACTTTAGAAAGGTCAAAGACCATAGGAGTCTCAAAAGTAAGTTCTCGCCGCAAAACATATTCCTTTGTTTTTTCTAAGCCTTCAAATTGCACCGCTTCCACTATTCCTTCTCTAATGGTAAAGCTCAAAATCCCTTCTTCATCGAAATTGATTTCTTCCACAGCAGTAACCAAAAAACCCTTATCGCTATAAGCTGCCCTTATCCGTTCCAAGTCATGCTGAAATATATTCCAATTCATAACCTGGCCTGGAGATAAAATCATAGCTTTTCTGATTTCATCATAACTTAAAGCTGTATTACCAGAAATACGAATTTCCTTAATCGGGGGAAATTCTTGCACTTTAAAAATCAGTTCTATACCGTCTGGATACTTTTTAGTTTCTACCCATACCTTAGAGAAGTATCCTAAATTATAAATAGCTTTAACGTCTGCTTGCACTTTCTCAGAGTTGTAAGGCTCCTTAAGAGAAGTAGATACTGCAGATAGAATCAATTGGCTATCAATATTTTCATTGCCTTCTACTCGGATAGCCACCACGGGTGGAGAAATGGTTTGAGCATAAACCATTTCTCCCATTCCTAATATTAATAAAAATAGCCATCCCCAAAATAATCTTTTAATTTTTCTTCGAGCCAATTTACAGCCCTCCCCTACTCTCAAAATTTAGTGTTAAATTCTAACATCCAGTTCATTTCTCCTGCAGCGTCTCCTTCCATTTTCAGAGACCATTCTTTATCGAAGTTTATCTTAAAATCCCAGGAAGAATTTTTCTCACCACTCAAATCCTGAGTATAACCTATAAAGCAATTTTTACCAATACCTTGCTCCCACCTTACACCATAAAAACCATAATTTTCTGAGCTAAGAAATTTTATATCTATTCCATCCCAAAATCCACCCTTAGGGGAAAACTTATCTCCCAGTAAAAGTTGCCCTATTTTCCAGAGAAGAGGTCGCCAATTAAGGTTATTTAAAGAAAGATAAGCATCTTCTTCCCCCAAAAAAAGCAAAGAAAGAATTTCTTCTTCGCTAAGAAAAGGCTCTGATTTTAAAGTGATTTTATAACTATCTACAGGCCCTGTAGCCTCGAGAAAGATATGGTAACTTTCCATTTCTTTTTCTCCATACAAGTTTATGCGAGGATTAAGCCCATAAAGAGGGCTAAAGGTTATATATCCAGTAAGGGGAATTTCTACCCCTACTAAATTATAACTCCCTTCCACCACCTCTAACTTACCTTCTCCACTTATTTTCCCATCTTCTATCCCAATCACAAGCTTTCCTTCTATTCCTAAATCTAAAAAGCGAGTTTTTATCTCCATTTTATTACCAGTATAAAGGGTGAGTTCCAAAGAAAGAGGTAAATTTTGTAACTTTTCTTCCAGCTGAGGAAGTAAAGAAGAGTAGGCTTTAGTACTATCGCTTTTGGTGAAATCTCCCCACCCATCAAAAATTTTTGCTTCTCCCTGAAGATTTATTTTTCCATCACTAACTTTAACTACGACATTACTTTCCATTCTAGAGAGCCCTATATTATCCTTTTCTGGTATGTCTAATGTCCCTTCCCCGGAAAGGCGGATTTCAGAGGTTTCTCGAGAAATAGCTCCCGCTACTACCCAATTAAGACCTGCGGTATGCAAGTTTCCTTTTTCCAGTTGAATTTCATACCCCTTTATTGTTCCTTGTACACCGTTAAAGTAAGCATATTTTTTTCCTTCTCGCCAAATTTCTCCCTCTCCCCTTACTTCCCCTTGCCAATATGGTTTTCCCTCCTTACTAGAAAGAGCAACATTGGCTTCTCCTTTTAATTGCAGTGTTCCATAAGGAAAAGAAAAGGACCGATCCACTTTCCCTTTTAGCTCTCCAGATAACATTCTCTCCTCCCACTTTAGCTCTCCCTCTACTTCTATGTCTCCTGTTGATTCTTGAAGATGCAGTTTATCAACAATCAAACTTTTTCCATTATAGCTACCTTCCACTTCCCCTTGAAAATTAAAATCCTGCATGGTAAAAGAAAGACCCCGAGATTGGAAAAACCACAGGCTTTTCTGGGTATCCAAGTTAATTACTATATCGGTCACTCCTGAAATAGGATAAGAGAAACTTTTTTTCAATAGCTTTTCTAAATTTATCCCTTTAACTTCTATTATTCCCTCCTCCAAAAAGCGAGGGTCTAAATAATCAGCAAGTGATAATACTTCACCTCTTTGAGGAAGAGAAGTTTCGCCTCGGAGCAAAAGATGAAAATAATCTCCCCACGGTTCGTCCTGCCAAAAAAAATTTTTACCCGCCCCTTCTAGAAGAAACTTTACTTCCTTCCAAGGGCCAGAAAGGGAAAGAATAACTTTTTCTAAATCCCCTTTTATACCTTGATAAGAAGGTATCTCCAAATTTTTAATTTCTCCCTGAAGGTTAACTTCTTGATAGGGATCTACTCTTCCTTGTAGAAAGAGATGACCACTACCCCAATCACAGGAAAAATCTTCTATTGCCAATTTTCCTTCTTCCACTTTTCCCACCAAAGAAAGTTCTTGACCTTCCTTTTCCCCTATTTTCCAGGAAGAAGAAAAGAGAGAAAGAAATAAGTCTTTATCTTTCGCTACCACATTGCCATTCAACAATAATCCTATGTTTCCCTCTTTCCCGGAATAAGAAATGGGATAATTTTTTATCTCTATTTCCCCTTCCCAATTTTCCTCTCTTTTTTCTAAATCACCTGAAATTACTCCCTCTTTTTGCTGAAGAGATAAATCACGAATAATTAAACTATTAGGGGAAACTCAACATCTCCTTTTTCTATAGTTCCCAACTGCCAATCTTTCCAGGAGACTTCTCCTTCTTGGAGAGAAAGAAAAATCAATCCATCTTCTTCTCTTTTCCATTCTCCAGAAACCCAACCCCTTAAGAGAAAATCGGTTCCTTGCATCAATTGTTTTATTTCTATTCTCTGGAAGTTACCCTGGAGAAAAAGGTGCTCAGATAAAACCTTTCCAGAAAGAGTTATTTTTCCTCCTCCCCAACCTCCTTCACCTTGTAATACCATTTTCCCATCTTTTTCCATTTCTATGTCTATCTGAGGATCATTTATCGAAAAATCTCCCATCTGAAGATATTGCCCCTCCCAGGTTAGATGGCCACCCCACTCTCTTCCCTCTCCATTTATTATTCCTCTCAGATTTCCTTCCCCTTTTAAACCCGATAGCATATCCAACTCAACCGTAGTAGTAGGGATAGTAATTTCTATTTTTCCTCCTTGCCAGGAAGCAGTAGCCTCTATTTTCTCTTTTATTGTAACTCCT
>JAGPEW010000036.1 GCA_018056825.1 Candidatus Sordicultor aquaticus | reverse complement strand
AGATATGGCTCTTTCTAGAGTGCGAAGCTTAGTTTTAGGTGTATCTTTTGGCTTGGGGTGGACACCTTGTGTTGGTCCCATTTTGGGGTCTATTCTTATTTATGTCTCTACTATGGGCCAGGTTTGGCAGGGTGGAATGCTCCTTTTCTTTTATGCTTTGGGCCTGGCTTTACCTTTTATTTTTTTGGGAATAGGCTGGGGGCATCTTACTACCTTTTTTCGTGGTTTACAAAAAAAAGGAAGATGGGTAGAAATAATGAGTGGAATATTGCTCGTTTTCCTGGGTGTGGTAATATTTACTGGAGAAGTGAATACTTTGCTTTCCTTTTTGGGAATGGATGCTTCTTTCAATCCTGAATTTTTGCTATTAGAAGAATAGGGGTTTTTCTTATGCCTATCATCAGTAAAGACGAACAAAAAGTAAAGGCTTTTGGCGATGTTTCCAAAAGATTAAATCTTTCTAATCGAGTATATCGAGGTATGCAAGCTATACCAGTGGATAAAATTGTAGGTAGTGTGGGAAGAGCAGCGGATTTACTTCCTGGTTTCCGTTTGAAAAATCCTGATGCTCGTTACTATCGTATCAGAAGAGCGATGGAAAGAGGAGAAATTCTTCCTCCCATTATTGTTTATCAGGTGGGAGATGAATATTATGTTTTAGATGGTAATCACCGAGTGGCAGTAGCCAAAGAGTTGGGTGTCAAGTACCTTGACGCTGAAGTGATTGAATTTTTCCCTTCGGAGATAAGGGAAAGTCGAGCTTTGCGCAAAAAAAGAGCAGAATTTGAAAACTTAACTGGACTCAAAGGCATTGATGCTAGCGAGCCTCGACATTATGACTCTTTCCTAAGTTATATCCAGGATTATGCTAAAAGAATGGAAGCATTTTTAGGAAGAAAAGTACCTCTGAAAGAGGCTGCCCTTAACTGGTTTTTATCAGTCTATACCCCGGCAGTGCAGGCTATTGTAGAGCGAGGATTAGAAGAAGCCTTCCCCAATAAAAGCCTAGCTGATATTTTTGCCTATGTTCTTGATTATAAATGGTACAGGAGCCAGAAAGAGGGATATGATATTGGTTTTGAGCAAGCTTTAGATGGGTTCATAGAAGAAATAGTAGGTAAAAAAGAAAGTGAAGAAGATAAAAAAACTTTTATGCAGAAAGTAGGAGGACTACTGGAGGAGGTGTTACCTTGGCTGAGAAAGGAATAAATTGGCATGAACTTTCTCCACAAGAAGTAATTAAGATTTTAGAGAGCGATGAAGAAAAAGGATTAAACGAAGAGGAGGCAAGACAGAGATTAGAAAAATATGGAAGAAATGCCTTGCCTCCGGCCAAGAAAAAGACTATCCTTACCATGTTTTTGGAACAATTCAAGGATTTTTTGGTGTTAATCTTAGTAGGAGCAGCTTTAGTTTCTTCGCTTTTAGGAGAGACCACTGATTCTTTAGTGATTATTGCTATTTTGATTTTGAATGCTATTTTGGGAGTGGTGCAGGAAAGTAGAGCTAACCAGGCTTTGGAAGCTCTGAAAAAGATGACCGTTCCAGAATGCGAAGTAATAAGAGAAGGAAAACCTCGTAAAATAAGCTCAGAAGAGATAGTTCCTGGGGACATAGTTATTCTCCGGGAAGGAGATTTTATTCCGGCTGACTTGCGTCTCATAGAAATTCACGCTTTGAAAATTGATGAATCCAGCCTAACCGGTGAATCGGTACCGGTAGAAAAAGATATCTCTTCTCTTCCTGCCGATGCTCCTATCACTGACCGTCTTAATATGGTTTATTCTGGGACTCTGGTTACCTACGGAAGGGGTAAGGGAATAGTAGTAGCCACTGGTATGGATAGAGAGATAGGAAAAATTGCTAGCTTAATCCAGGAAGAAGAAGAGACAGTAACTCCTTTGCAAAAACGACTGGCTGGTTTGGGAAAGCTCCTGGGCTTTTTGACTCTGGGAATATGCGCTCTCGTTTTTTTAGTCGGCTTTTGGCGTGGGGAACCGCCTTTTGATATGTTTATGACTGCAGTAAGTCTTGCTGTAGCGGCTATTCCCGAGGGTTTACCAGCCATTGTAACTGTAGTTTTAGCTTTAGGAGTTTATCGTATGAGCCAGCACCGGGCTATCATTCGTAAATTACCAGCGGTGGAAACCCTGGGTTCTACTACTTATATCTGTACTGATAAAACGGGCACTCTTACTGAAAATCGGATGATGGTTCGAGAAGTATGGACCGAAACCGCACAAAAGCTTTATCAAATTGCTGTTCTCTGTAATGATGCTATTTTGGAGGAAGACAGAGAAAATGAAACACGCCTTGGAGATCCTACCGAGCTGGCTCTTTTAGATTATGTTAAAAAACAAAATATTGATTTTTCTCCCTGGAGAAGAGCTTATCCTCGTCGAGGAGAAGTGCCTTTTGATTCCAACCGGAAAATGATGTCCACTCTCCATAACATAGATGGAGAAACGGTTCTTTTGGTTAAAGGTGCTCCTGATATAGTTATTACTCGTTGCTCTTTTTATGAAAGAGAAGGAGAAATTGTTCCTCTTTCTCCAGAAAAGGAACAAGAGATAAAGAAAGCTATGGAAGAGATGGCGCAAAAAGCTCTCCGAGTTTTGGCTTTTGCCTGGAGAAAAATGGAAGAAGGAATTACCCCTTCACCGGAAGACGAAAAGGATTTAATCTTTGTAGGCTTAATGGGCATGATTGATCCTCCTCGTCCCGAAGCGAGGTCAGCTTTAGAAGAGGCAAATAAAGCTGGTATTACTACAGTAATGGTTACCGGTGATAATCCTGTTACTGCTCGAGCGATAGCGGAGGAATTAGGGATGTTTTCTCCTCAAGACTTAGTAATCACCGGACAAGAATTAGATAGTTTTTCTCCTGAGGAATTAAAAACCAAAATTAAAAAAATCAGGGTGTTTGCTCGAGTATGGCCAGAACAGAAGCTCAAGATTGTAGAAGCTCTGCAAGCTAATGAAGAAGTAGTAGCTATGACTGGTGACGGGGTTAATGATGCTCCGGCTCTTAAAAAAGCTGATATTGGTGTGGCTATGGGTGTTTCAGGTACGGAAGTAGCCAAAGAGAGCGCCGATATGATTTTAACTGATGACAACTTTGCCACCATTGTGCATGCTATTAAAGAAGGTAGAGTGATATTTGATAATATTAGAAAATTTGTAGTTTATCTTTTATCCTGTAATTTGGGAGAGATATTTACTATTTTTATTCCCATTCTGGTGGGGTGGCATAGTCCTTTAGTACCGGTGCAAATCCTCCTCATTAACCTAGTGACTGATGGTCTCCCAGCTTTGGCTTTAGGGATGGATAGTCCAGAACCAGATGTGATGATGAGAAAACCTCGTCATCCTCGAGAGGGGATTGTTAATTCTCATTATATGGGGATTGTGCTGTTCAACGCTTTTTTCATTACTTTAGCAGTGGTGGCTTCTTTTGGAATGGGATTAAATTTGTGGGGACGAGAGATAAGTCAAACTTTAGCTTTTGCCACTTTGGGTTTTGATGAGTTGTGGAGAGCTTATAGTTTTCGTTCAGAAAAGAGGAATTTCTGGCAAATCAACCCTCGAGGCAATTTATATCTCGTGGGAGCTTGTTTGTTATCTTTCCTGGTGGTAATATTAGTAATAGTTTTGCCCCCTTTACAGCGCATTTTCCAAACAGCAAGCTTAAGTCTCGATCAATGGATTTGGGTTATCCTCTTTTCCCTTATTCCTGTTAGTGCTTATGAAATCAGGAAGCTATTTCATAAAAAGGAGGAATAAAACATGGAAGAAAAAATAGTAAAAATTGAAAATCCCCAGGGTTATAACCTGATTTTGGGACAGGCTCATTTTATTAAGACTGTAGAAGACCTCTACGAAACCCTGATAACTTCTTCGCCTCATTTAAAGTTTGGTTTAGCTTTTTGTGAGTCTTCAGGGCCTTGCTTGGTTCGCTATGCCGGAAACGACGAGGAACTCACGGAATTAGCTAAAATTAATGCCTGGAATATATCAGCAGGACACACTTTCATAGTTTTTCTGAAAGAGGGATATCCTATTAATGTTCTTAATGCGGTGAAAATGGTTCCTGAAGTATGCCACATATATTGTGCTACTGCTAATCCTGTAGAGGTAGTAATAGTAGAAACTGAACAAGGTAGGGGAGTAATGGGGGTAGTAGATGGGTTTAAAACTAAAGGAATAGAGGGAGAAAAAGAAATTTCTGACCGTAAGGCTCTATTGCGCCGGATTGGTTATAAAATTTAAAGGAGTGTTGTGAGTGAAGAGGGCTTTTGCTGACCTTCCTCTTCATGGAGGAAAGTGTCCTCCTTGGCTTTTTGAGCGGATGAAAATCCTAGGAGGATTAATTATTGAAGCCATAGTAGAATTTTTTGGTCCGGAAGAAGTACTACGGCGAATTTCTGACCCGGTTTTTTTCCAATCTCTGGGTTGCCTTTTGGGTTTTGATTGGCATTCCAGTGGTTTAACTACTACTTTGTGTGGAGCACTAAAAGAGGGAGTACGGGGTAAAGAAAAAGACTTACGACTTTTCATCTGTGGAGGAAAAGGAGCAACTTCTCGCAAGACTCCCGAAGAAATTTATGCTCATGCCCAAAAAAATGCTCTTTCTTTTGCCGATCATCTGGTTTACCTGAGTCGAATGTCAGCTAAAGTTGATAATTCTGCTCTCCAAGATGGATACAATCTCTATCATCATGCTTTCTTTTTTACCTCTTCAGGGAAGTGGGCAGTAGTGCAACAGGGTATGAATCCTGACAATAAATATGCTCGCCGTTATCATTGGTGGGGAGAAGGAGTAAAAGATTTAGTTTGCGAGCCTCATCAGGGGATTTGGGGAGAGAAGAAGGAAACGCAAGTTCTCAATCTGGTGGCTCGAGAGAGCACGGGTTGCCGAGAGGGTATGGTAGAGTTAGTGCAAGAAAAGCCAGAAAAACTAAAAAAAGATATGACTCTTATTCCTCACCTTTCTCTTCCTTCTCGCCATTTCATAAAAGAAGGAGATTTTAATCTGGGAAGGATAGATAAAACTTTGCAGATGATTCATGAGAAAAAGCCTCAAAATTTTGAAACCCTTTTAGCTTTTCCCGGGGTGGGTCCTAAAACCTTACGGGCTTTAGCTCTTACAACTGAGGTGGTGATGGGAGCTTCTCCTAGCTTTACCGATCCGGTGAGTTTTTCTTTTGCTCATGGAGGAAAAGATGGGATTCCTTTTCCGGTGGACCGAGAAACTTACCGGGAAACCATAGAATTTTTTACTAAAGTGGTGCAACATTCTCGAGTTTCATCTGCTGATAAAAATAAAATGTATCAACAACTCAAACTTTTAGTTGGTTAGGAGGAAAGATAATGGAAACCTTAGAGGCGATAAAAAAAAGACGCTCAGTTCGTCAGTTTAAGAACTTGCCGGTGGAAAGAGAAAAGATTGAGCAGATAATAAATTGTGCGCGCTTAGCTCCTTCAGCTAACAATTTTCAGCCCTGGGAATTTGTAGTAGTAACTGACCATCTCAAGCGGCAGGAAATTGCTAATGCTACCAATTATGGGAAATTTATTGCTCAATCTCCGGTTTGTATAGCAGTGTTTTGCCGAAACACCCATTTTTACCTGGAAGACGGTTGTGCTGCTACAGAAAATATTCTCATTGCTGCTCGAGATTTGGGTTTAGGTTCTTGCTGGATAGCCGGTGATAAAACACCTTACGCTTCGCAGGTAGCTAAAATCCTTGGTGTTCCAGCTAATTATCATCTAGTGAGTCTAATAGCTTTAGGGTATCCTGAAGTAGAGCCTTCTATGCCAGCAAAGAGAGGCGTAGAGGAAGTTTTGCATTGGGAAAAGTTCTGAGGAGAATAAAATGAAGATAGGAATCTTATCTGATAGTCATGATAACCTTTCCCTACTCCAAAAAGCTCTAGATATTTTGGAAAAGGAGAAAATAGATTTAATCCTTCATGCTGGAGATTATGTTGCTCCTTTTTCAGTGGAGCTTCTCTCTCGCTCCTCTATTCCTTGGGAAGGAGTGTTGGGGAACAATGATGGGGAGATACTGGGCATTTTTCAAAAATCGGGGGGAAAGATAAATTCTCCTTTCTGGGAAGGGGAGAAAAATGGTTTCCGTATCTGGGTTTCTCATTTTTATCTACCAGCAGAGTTAGCTTTTGAAAGCAGAAAATATAACCTGGTAGTTTATGGACATACTCATAAAGCAGTGATAAAAGAGGAAAATGGTTTTTTCCTGGTTAATCCGGGTGAAGCGTGCGGTGTACTCAGTGGGAAGCCTACTTTGGCTTTTTGCGATTTAGAAAAAAAAGTGGCAAAATTAATTGATATCTAATCCAATCAAAAGGGGGGTTGATAGTGGAGATTGTTCGAGAGCGTTTTACTCAGCAGTTAAAAGAATTGCAAGAAGATTTAGTTAATATGACTCATGCAGCGGAGAAAATGTTGCAATTGGCTATCGAATCTCTAAAAGAGAGAAACACAGAGAAAGCGCAAGAGGCTATTGCTTTAGATGATGTAGTGGATGACTTTAACTTTAAAATTGAGGAAAGATGTTTATCGCTTATTGCTTTACAGCAACCAGTGGCTAAAGATTTGCGAGTAATTGCTGCTATATTGAAAGTTATCACCGATGTAGAGAGGATTGGTGACTATTCTGTTGACATTGCCAAATTTAGCATTCGCTTGGTAGAGAAACCTTTATTTAAACCTCTTGTGGATGTGCCGAAGATGGCAGATTTGGTAAGAGAAATGTTAGAGGAAACTATTACTGCTTTTGTAGAGAGAGACTTAACCATAGTGCAAAAAGTAGTAGAAGCTGATGACCAAGTAGATGCTCTTTATCGTTCAATTCATGAAGAAATAGTAGAATACATAGAAAGAGACCCCAGCGTTACTCGCCAGGCTATCTGGATTTTAATGATTGCCCGCTATTTAGAAAGAGTTGGAGACCATGTTACCAACATTACCGAGCGTATTTATTATATGGAAACCGGAGAATTGATAGAACTACATCAGTAGAGGTGGAAGAAATGGAAGAGAAAAAAATCTGGTATTTTCCCCAATCTGGTCCAGATAATACTTTAGCGACTCTGGATATTGCTCTGCGAAGGGCAAAGGAGTTGGGGATAAGATATGTCGTGGTAGCTTCTCGCTCTGGAGATACTGTTTTGTCTTTGGAAAGGA
>JAGPEW010000035.1 GCA_018056825.1 Candidatus Sordicultor aquaticus | reverse complement strand
AAAAAAGACTACAAACTATAACGCTGGAGAACAACACTCCAGCGTGCCTGTGGCACAAGATTAAAAGGCAAAAGAGATGAAAAGGAGTAAAACTATGGAGGAAGAAAAAGCCTTCCTCCGGGCGTGGCGATCCCGAGTTTTTAGCACAATGTAGCTTGCCTTTTTAATTTTTTGTCTTTTTTGCCTTTTGGGAGTTGGCAAGGGAGTGTACCTCCACTGAGGGAAGCTTTTCTCCTCAGTGGTTTTTGTCTTACGCCGTAGGCTGTCTGTCTTTTTCTTTTGCTTTTTGGGGATTATAAAGGCTACAAAACATATTTCCCACTTTTCCAAGTAATTTTTCTAAATAAATTTCAAATCCTTCTTTTTCTCTTTTGGAGAGAGTGTATAATACCTGATGGGGGTGCGAAAGAATATAATCCTATAGGGAGATGAATTGATACATGTCGGAAGTAGAAAACAATTGGGAAAAAAGGCCAGCAGAGGTTGCTTTTCGCTCTATAACTAAGCGTTTTCCTCCTGACATTTTAGCTAATGACCGAGTGTCTTTTGAGGTTAAAAAAGGCACTGTCCATGCTTTACTGGGAGAAAATGGAGCGGGTAAGACAACACTAATGAATATCCTCTATGGACTTTTCTCCCCTGATGAAGGAGAAATAATCATTCGGGGAAAATCGGTTAAAATTTCTTCCCCTCGAGAAGCTATCAATTTAGGGATTGGCATGATTCATCAGCACTTTAAGCTCATTCCTACTCACACAGTTGCGGAAAATATTGTCCTGGGGCTGACATCTATCCCTTTTTTCTTTCCCGCAGAAAAAGCCGAAGCTGAGATTAAGTCTCTTTCGGAAAAATACGGTTTAAAGGTAGACCCTCGAGCTCACGTTTGGCAGCTTTCAGCAGGTGAGAAACAAAAAGTTGAGATTCTCAAGGCTCTTTACCGCAAAGCCAATATTCTCATTCTAGATGAGCCTACTTCGGTTTTAACTCCTCAAGAGGCAGAAGAGTTATTTGCTACTCTCCGAGCGATGAAAGAAGAAGGTAAAACCTGTATTTTTATCACTCACAAACTTAACGAAGTTAAAGAGATTGCCGATGCGGTAACGGTAATGCGGAAGGGGAAAGTAGTCTCTACCATCCTTCCTTCTCAGGTTTCTCTAGAAGAATTAGCCCGAATGACAGTAGGAAAAGAAGTTATTTCTGTAGTTCCCCGTAAAACTATATCAGACAAAATCGTTCTTCGGCTTCAAGACGTTTCAGCCATGGGAGATAGAGATTTCCCTGCTCTCCTAAACCTTTCCCTTTCTGTTAGAGAAGGAGAAATCGTAGGAGTAGCAGGAATAGCAGGAAATGGACAGAAAGAATTAGCAGAGGTGATAGTAGGTCTCCGCCAGGCTTCGAGAGGACATATTTTTTTAGAAGATAAGGAAATTACTAATCTCCTACCTCGGGATATTGCTTCTTTAGGAGTAGCTTATATCCCCGAAGAGCGAAATCAGGGGTTAGTAGGAGAGATGAGTGTAGCAGAAAATCTCTTATTGCGAGGCTATTATCAACCTCCTTTTTCTCAAGGCTTTTGGGTGGATTGGGAAAAGGCAGAAGCTTATAGTGAAAAGCTAATTTCCCATTATCAAATTAACCCTCCTCTCTCCGACATCCCGGTACGGCTCCTTTCCGGAGGGAATCGCCAGAGAGTAATCATCGCTCGAGAGCTGGAGCAAAAACCAAAGCTAGTGGTAGCTTCCAACCCTACTGCCGGGCTAGATGTTTCCGGTGTAGAAGCTATTCATAAATTATTGGTAAAAGCCCAAGAAAAAGGGGCAGGAATTCTACTTATTTCTGGAGATTTAGATGAACTCTTAAAACTATCTAATAGAATAGTAATTATGTTTAGAGGAGAAATTGTGGGAGAGAAAGAAAAAGAACACTGGACAGAAGAAGATAGGCGAGAAATCGGCCTGGGAATGGGAGGAGTGAGAAGGTAGGTGGGTAGAAAAAAGTTTACTCAGTTCCATATCGAGTTATCATTGCAACCAACTATTCTATCTATTGTTTTTTTCTCTCTTTTAGCTATTATTCTGGCTTTTGCCTGCGGTGGAGTTATTTTTTTGTTTTACCATATCTCTCCTGGGGTAGGTTACCAAACTTTTTTTCAGGGCTCTCTAGGAAGCTGGTATGCTTTCTCTGAAACTCTAAAACGAACTATCCCTCTCCTTTTAGTGGGCGAGGGGTTATCCTTAGCTTTCCGAGCTCAAGTGCTCAATATTGGAGCAGAAGGGCAAATCCTTCTGGGAGCTGTAGCCGCTACTTGGGTGGCTCTTTTTTCCGGACTGCCTTCTTTTCTTTTACTTCCGACCATGTTTATTTTAGGCTTTTTAGCTGGAGCAGGATGGGCACTAGTTCCTGCTATTTTCAAAACTCGTTTTGCTGTGAACGAGGTTCTTTCTACTCTTATGCTCAATTATGTGGCTTCTAACTTAGTTCTCTACTTAATTGCTGGTCCCTGGAAAGGCAAGGGAGTACGGGGTTTCACCTATACCGACACTTTTCCTGAAGCAGCCTGGCTTAAGACTATGGGAATAACCAGAGTTCCTTATTTTACTCTTTTAGTAGGTATAGCCATAGCAATAGGAGGCTATTTTTTCCTCAAAAAAAGTGCTCTGGGTTTTGAACTCCGTATTGTAGGTAGTAGTCCTGAAACGGCAAGATTCTTGGGGATAAACGAAGAAAAAATTGTTCTTTTCACTATGTTCATCTCCGGAGGACTATCCGGATTTGCAGGAGTAGGAGAAGTGGCTGGCATCCATCATCTTTTAAGACATCCTGACCACATTTCCCTGGGCTATGGATTCACAGCCATAATTGTAGCCTGGTTAGCTCGAGCTAATCCTCTGGCCACAATTTTGACTTCTTTTTTGTTTGGTGCTCTCCTCTCTGGAGGAGATGCTCTGCGGGTGTCTTTGGGCATTCCTTTTCAGGTAGTATCAGTATTTAATGGACTTATTCTCTTTTTCCTTATTTCTACTGAACACTTGAGTCGATATCGTATTATATGGAAGGATAAGAAAGCGGTGGAGAAAAATGGTTCTTGAGCTTATTTTAGGAACTTTAAATAGAGCTCTCGCTTATGGCACCCCTCTTCTTTTGGCCACCCTGGGAGAAATTTATGTTGAGCGAGCAGGGGTTTTAAATTTAGGGATAGAGGGAATGATGATGGTGGGAGCCTTTTCTTCTTTCATCGTGGCCTACACTACCTCTAATCCCTGGCTGGGAGTCATGGTAGGAGCCATAGTAGGAGGGCTTTTCTCTTTAATCCATGCTTTTTCTAGTATTACCCTGCGTGCTAATCAAACAGTATCGGGATTGGCTCTTACTATGTTGGGGACAGGAATTGCCGAAACTTTAGGGAGAAGCTGGGAAGGAAAAGTACTTACCTCACCTATAAAATCTTTTTCGGGAGATTTTTTGTCTTTGCTACCTGGGGGGCTAGGCCTCCTTTTTAAGGACAGCAACCTCTTAGTGGTGGTGAGCATTATTCTGGCCTTAGTAATGTGGTTTTTTCTGTTTAAAACTAAACCAGGTCTTTTTTTGCGCTCTTGCGGGGAAAACCCTTCTGCTTGCGATGCCTTAGGAATAAATGTATGGAAAGTACGCTACTTAGCCGTTTTTTGGGGAGGAATTATGGCTGGGCTGGGAGGAGCTTATATCTCCATTGCTTATCGCCCCACCTGGTCTTCGGGTATGACTCAAGGAATGGGTTGGTTAGCAGTAGCATTGACCATTTTCTCTTTTTGGAACCCTATTTATGCTCCTCTTGGTGCTTACCTTTTTGGAGCACTATTTCACTTAGCTTTTCGTTTGCAAGTGTTTGTGGCTCCAGAAATTTTAAATTCTTTACCTTATCTTTTCCCGGTGGTAGCTCTAGTATTTGTTTCTCGTCTTGCTTTTCGGAAAAAAATTGGTGTACCGGGAAGTTTAGGAAAACCTTATGAACGAGGAGAATCAGAGTAACAATAAAAAATAAGAAAGGAGTGAAAAAATGGAGACCTCTATTGAACAATTAGCGGTTAAAACCATTCGTATGCTGGCTTTAGATACGGTGCAAAAAGCAAAATCTGGGCATCCCGGGTTACCTCTAGGAGCTGCCCCCTTAGGTTATGTTCTTTTCCGACGGATTATGAGACACAATCCTCAAAATCCCCGGTGGTTTAATCGAGACCGCTTCATTCTTTCAGCGGGTCATGGTTCGGCTTTGCTTTATACCCTTCTGTACTTGAGCGGATACGAAAAAATGAGCATGGAGGAATTGAAAAATTTCCGCCAGTGGGGAAGTCACACTCCTGGCCATCCGGAGCGGTGTATAGATTGTGGTATAGAAACTACCACTGGCCCTTTAGGACAGGGTTTCGCAACCGGGGTGGGAGTAGCCATTGCTGAAGCCCATCTTGCTGCTCGGTACAATCGTCCTGGATTTCCAATTATTGACCACTACACTTATGCTCTGGTTAGCGACGGGGATTTAATGGAGGGAGTAGCGCAGGAAGCTGCTTCTTTAGCTGGACACTTGAAACTGGGAAAGCTCATTTACCTCTTTGACAATAATCAGGTAAGCCTTTCGGGAAAGACGGCGATTTGCTTTACTGAAAATATTAAAATGCACTTTGAAGCCTACGGATGGCAAGTGTTGGAGGTAAAAGATGGAAATAATGTAGAAGAGCTCACCCGAGCAATTCACGAAGCACAGAAAGATAAAAACCATCCTTCTCTTATAATGGTTTCCACTCACATTGGGTATGGAAGCCCCAAGCAAGATAGCTTTGAAGTCCATGGCTCGCCCCTCAAGCCAGAAGAGGTAGTAGAAACACGAAAGTTTTTTGAGTGGCCCTTAGACCAGGATTTCTATGTTCCAGAAGAAGTTTTACATCATATGCGAGAGATAGCAAAAGAAGGCGCAGGTGAGGAAAAAGAGTGGAATAACCTTTTCTCTGCTTATGCCCGAGAGTTTCCCGAATTAGCTCAAGAGCTGAGCGCACTTATAAAAGGAGAACTTCCTCCTGACTGGGATAAAGACCTTCCTGTTTTTGATCCTACCTCAGGAAGCATTGCCACTCGTTCAGCGGGAGGGAAAATTCTCAATGCTCTGGCAGATAAAATTCCTTCTCTCATCGGTGGTTCGGCAGATTTAGACCCTTCTACCAGTACGACTTTAAAAGGAAAAGGTAGTTTTCAAGCACCTGGTTCGTGTTCACCTGGAACTCAGGGTCTCGTGGAAGGACCTCTGGGGTATGAGGGAAGAAACATTGCTTTTGGAGTACGAGAGCATGCTATGGGAGCTATTTTAAATGGCATTGCCATTCATGGAGGGCTCATTCCTTTCGGAGCAACGTTTTTTGTATTTTCTGATTATATGAGACCGGCTGTTCGAGTGGCTGCTCTTTCTCATTGCAAAGTCATTTATGTTTGGACTCATGATTCGGTAGCTTTAGGAGAAGATGGCCCAACTCATCAACCAATAGAGCAGCTTATGAGCCTTAGAGCGATGCCTAATTTGGTTTGTATTCGACCGGCTGACGCCAATGAAACCCGCGAGGCATGGAAAATAGCCATAGAAAGAAAAGAAGAACCAGTAGCTCTTATTTTAACTCGTCAGAACGTACCTGTGGTTGATAGAAATAAATACGGAAACGCGGAAGGATTAAAAAAAGGAGCTTATATTATTGCCGATTGTGCACCCCATCTACCTCAACTTATCATTATCGCCACAGGCTCAGAGGTAAGCTTGGCTTTAGAGGCTTACGAAAAACTTACTTCCGAAGGAATTAGAGTGCGGGTGGTAAGTATGCCTTCTTTTGAATTATTTGAAGAACAACCTGAGGCCTATCGACGGGAAGTTCTTCCTCCGGAAGTAAAAAAACGAATAGCCATTGAAGCGGGGGCAACGCTGGGATGGTATAAATATGTAGGAGAAGAGGGTAAAGTCATTGGAATTGATCGTTTCGGAGCTTCTGCTCCAGGCAAAGTAGTATTAGAAAAATTAGGTATCAGCCTGGAAAATCTTTTAGCTCAAGCTCGCTCTCTTTTGAAATAGGGATAAATAGGCAATAAGGGGGCACTGCCCCCTAACTTACCCCAAAGCTCCACAAGAGCAAAGAGGGTGAGCGATAAAAACATAGTTATTTAATTAACATAGATAATCATTATAGTCAGGAGGTATTTCTATGAACAAAAGAGTAATTTTAGTAATGGTGATTCTTTGCTCTATCCTCTTGGGAGGAGTAGCGTTTTCCCAGGAAGCTAAGTTAAAGGCAGGATTTATCTACGTAGGACCAATCGGTGATTTAGGTTGGAGCCATGCTCATGAACAAGCTCGCCAGGTGTTAGAAGAAACTTATCCCTGGTTAGATACTGTATATGTAGAAGCAGTTCCAGAAGGAGAAGTAGAAGGAATCATTGACCGCCTCATTAACCAAGAAAAAGTGGATGTAGTGGTAACTACGAGTTTTGGTTTTATGGACGGAACTTTCAATGCGGCACAAAGGTACCCAGATAAAATTTTCTTTCACTGTTCAGGATTTAAACGCTCTCCCAATTTAGCTACTTATATGGCTGATTTTCATCAGGTATATTATTTGAACGGAATTATGGCTGGAGCACTAACTAAATCGGGAAAGATTGGATACGTAGGAACCTTTCCTACTCCTGAATTAAAAAGACACATTAACGCTTTTACCTTAGGAGTGCGTCGAGTAAATCCTCAGGCAGAAGTCAATGTGCGGTGGTTGCAAAGTGCCTGGTACGACCCTCAAGGAGCTAAAGAAGCAGCCGAAGCTCTGGTGGCCGAGGGAGTGGACGTTTTGGCTTTTACTGAAGATTCAGCCAGCGTAGCTCAGGTGGCGGAAGAAAAAGGACTTCCCAGCTTTGGCCATTATTCTCCTATGCTATCTTATGCCCCCAACCATCTCGTTTCTGGACAATTAGTGCACTGGGAAGCAATTTATCTCGACTTTTTTGCTAAGGTATATGCAGGACTCTATACTAACCAGAATTTAGATAACGTTGATTACTGGTGGCTCTTGAACGACGGAGCAGTAGAATTGGGAGCTGACTTTGGCGTACCTATTAACCCAGTATACGAAGAAACTTTAAAGAACTATATGGTAGATGACCCAGTATATGGAAATATAAGTGTTTATGATTTAGTTTTTAAGTTAGAAACAGCT
>JAGPEW010000034.1 GCA_018056825.1 Candidatus Sordicultor aquaticus | reverse complement strand
CTTTTTACTTTGGCATTTAGCGATTTAAAAACAGTCTCCAATCAACTGGATGATTTTTAACCTCCTCTCACCACTCGTCTCTATGATGTTGAAGGTCGCCTTTTAGCGGAACTATTTACTGAAAATAGAGAATATGTTGAACTTTCTCAAATTCCGGATTTAATAAAAGAAGCTTTTATTGCTAGTGAGGACCAGAACTTTTATCATCATCCTGGTATAGATCCGTGGGGTATTATCCGTGCTGCCTGGCAAAACCTGATAAATATGGATATAGTAGAAGGAGCAAGCACCATAACTCAGCAGCTCTCTCGGAATCTGTTTCTTTCTCAACAGCGGACGTGGAAAAGAAAAATACAAGAAATCTTCTTAGCTTTTAGCTTAGAGAAGAAATATACTAAAAATGAAATATTAGAAGCTTACCTGAATCAGATTTATTTTGGACATGGTGCCTATGGTGTAAAAGCTGCTGCTCGAATTTATTTTGGAAAAGACTTAGAAGAGCTTAATCTGGCAGAAATAGCTATGTTAACCGGAGTAGCTCGTTCTCCGGGAAATTTTTCTCCTTATGTAGATTTATCCACTGCTCAAAGACAGCAAAGAAGAGTATTAAGGAGAATGCAAGCGTTAGGATTTATTTCCAAGGAACAACTGGAAGAAGCCCTAGCTACTCCCATAGTTCTTGCTGGAAAGGAGAAAAGCCGTTCTTCTGCTCCCTACTTTGTAGATTATATTATTAAGGAGCTACAAAAAAATTATGATGAAGAAACTATATTTGGTGGAGGTTTAAAAATATATACCACTATAGATTTGGATATCCAGAAATTTGCAGAACAAGCTTTGAAAGAAAGTGGATATCAAGGAGCTATCCTGTGCATTGACCCCCAAACTGGCTATATCAAAGCTATGGTAGGAGGAAGAGATTATAGCGAAAGTAAGTTTAACCGAGCAGTGCAAGCTCATCGTCAGCCGGGGTCTGCTTTTAAACCCTTTATTTATTCTGCTGCTCTAGATAGTGGTTTTACACCTAGCACTATTTTAGTAGATGAGCCTTTAACTTTTCCCAATGGTTGGAAACCTCAAAATTATGAGAAAACTTTTAGTGGCCCTATTACCTTGAGAGAAGCTTTGGAGAAATCAGTAAATATAATCGGGATAAAACTACTTCAGGAGACTGGAGTAGATAAGGTAATAAGTTATGCTCGTAAAATGGGTATCAAGAGTGACCTTCGTAGAGATTTATCTTTGGCTTTAGGGACTTCAGAAGTAAATCTTTTAGAGCTGACCAATGCTTATTGTGCTTTTGCTAATAGAGGTTTGGTTCCTGAGCCCATTGCTATATTACGAATAGAGAATTTTTCGGGAGAAGTTCTCTATGAAAGTCAAAGGTCTCTGCACCGAGCTCTGTCAGAAGATACTGCTTACATTATGGCTCGCCTATTGCAGGGAGTAATAGAGCGAGGAACAGCGAAAGCGGCTAGGATAGACCGACCAGCAGGAGGGAAAACAGGGACTACTGAAGATTTCATTGATGCCTGGTTTGTGGGTTTTACCCCCGATTTAGTTTGTGGAATATATTTGGGTAATGACGACCGTACTCCCTTAGGTCCAAGTAAAACTGGAGGAGTAATAGCTGCTCCCTTATTTGCTAAGGTTATGAAAGAAGCTCATAAAGATGTTCCAGTTCATGATTTTTATTCTCCTTCAGGAATAAGGGAACTAAAGGTGTGTATGGAAACCGGAAAATTAGCATCTCCTAACTGTAAGGCGGTTACTATTCCTTTTAAAGCAGGAACGGAACCCCGGGAATGGTGTAGTCAGTGCTCTGGTAGCTAAAAAACAGCCTGAGGCATAAAATTTAAAATTGAAAAGACACAAAAACTTAAAAACATAAAACATCACTGAGGAAGATGTTTTTCTTTCCTCAGTGATGGCAATTGACACATTGAAAATTTACATTTAACTATTTTTAAGCACTACTTTTATAGCTTTCTCTTCTGGGTTAGTTAAAGCCTGGAAGGCTTTTTCTGCTTCGTCTAAGGTAAAAACATGGGTTAGTAGTAATGTCGGGTCAATAGCGCGGCGGGTTAAAAGGTCAATAGCTATAGGGAAATAGTGGTTGGGAATAGCATGGGAAGCCCGGAGTTGGAGCTTCTTAAAGTGAAATTCATTAGCATCAAAAGCAATCTGGCTTCCCGCTCCAAATTCGATACCGTTGAAGGCGATAATACCCCCAAAACGGGAAATTTGAATAGCATCCTTAATTGTCCGAGGAGGTGCGGTTACAATCACTCGATCCACCCCAGTAGGCACAGCAGCTAATATTGTTTCTACCACGTTATTTTCGTCATAACTTACAATTACATCAGCGCCCATTTTGTATCCTATCTCTAAACGATAAGCTCCTCGAGGAGTAGAGCTATTGGAACCCACGAGAAAAACTCGACGAGCACCTTGGAGCTTGGCAATTTTTGTAGCCATCAGTCCAATAGGACCTGGCCCAAAAACGACTACCTCGTCATTAAGCTCAAGCTCAGCCCTTAAAGTTACATCTAAAGCTACGGTAAGAGGTTCTGCAAGACAAGCATGCGTTAACTCCAACTGTTTGGGGTCATAGTGGTGTACCATATCATATCGGACAACTAAATAGTCGGAGAAACCAGCTTGGTCTGACATATAGGTGGTCAGATTCTCACAATATTGAGGGCGTCCATTTTTACACTCTTTGCATCTCCAGCAGGCAGCGTGGTTCTCAACGATCACTCGATCGCCAACCTCTATTCCTTCTACTCCCTCACTTATTTTTTCAATAACCCCCACTACCTCATGGCCTAAAGGTGTCCACTCCTCATTGTAGCGAAGAAAGTGGATGTCGGTACCACATATACCTCCTGCTTCCACTCGCACTAAAACTTTTCCAGGTTGCAAATTGGGTACAGGTACATCTCGCCATTCAAGCTCAAAAGGTGCTTTTCCAAAAAGCGCTCTCATACATTCCCTCCAACATTATTTTATTTATATGTATAAAGTCATTATAACAAAATTTAATCTGTTTGAGCTTTGGGCTCTCTTTCTAAAATCAATAGAAGAGGGATGGAGGCCAACTCAAATAGCACGGCGAAAATGATTAAATAAGAAACAGAGATTTCATATAGTATTCCCATCAGAGCTCCTCCTAAAAGCCAGGATAATCCATAAATGGTATTGAAAATTCCATAAGCTGAACCTCGATGACTTATGGAAGTTAGATCGGCCACCGCTGCCCGCATTATGGTTTCGTGAACACCTAAAACTATTCCCCACAGAATTATCCCGATAATTGCAGAAACCATACTATTGGAGAAAGCAAAGAAAGGGATAAAAAGGGAAAGGAAAGGTATTACTATTAGAGTTCTTAGTCCCACTCGGTCGTAAGCTCTTCCTATTAAAAGAGCTATTAAAGCATCAACTCCCATAGCTAAGGCATAAAAAGTGGGAATTTGGACATCACTCATAATTGACTTTATTTTGAGATGATAAGAAATGAGGGTAAAGTTGGCAAATCCTGCTACAGCAAGAAAGGTAAACAAAGAATAGAGAATAAATACCCGGGAAAATATTTTATTGTCTTTATTTTCCGATTCTTTAGTAGTTTCCAATTTCTCAGGGTGAGGTAACTGATTTCTAGCAATGAATAGAATTCCTATGACGATTAAAGCTGGTATCCAGAGGATGGAAAATCCAGAACGATAATCACCACCAAATAATAGAATAAAAGAGAAGATTAGAGGACCAATAATAGCACCAATTTGGTCTAATGCTTCATGGATGCCAAAACCAAACCCTCGTCCTACTTCTTTGGTAGCATAAGAGAGAATAGTGTCTCGAGCTGGAGAACGGAAAGCCTTGCCTGCTCTCTCTAAAATTATGAATAAAGCTGCTATCCACCAACTGTTAGCAAAAGAAAGGAGGGGAATAGAGAGGATAAGACCGTAACCGATAAAAGTAAAGATCCAATAAGCTTTAGTTCGATCGGCCATAAAACCGGAAAAAAGCCGAAGAGCGTATCCGATGAATTCGCCCAACCCCCCAACTAAGCCCACAACTGATGCGCTTGCTCCTAAAAGGGCCAGATAAGGGCCAATAACTCCTCGTGAGCCTTCATAAACTATGTCACCAAAGAGACTCACTAATCCCATAAGGACTATAAATTGAAGTGCTTTGGTTCTTTTTTGGGAAGCTTTCTTATTCACTTTTTTGCCTCCTTTGATTAATAATGCTGATATTATAAATCTGGTTTTATTGCTCTTTCAATATTGAATAAGGCTGTTCAAAAAATCCCTGATGTTTTAGAGAGCTCCCCTTTCCCGAATTAAAGTTTTTCCTGATCGTGCCGATATTTATAAGTGAGTTGTGGGACAGAAAATTAATCCCTGGGATAGGAGGAGACATTATGCTAAAATTCAAAAGTTTACGCAGCAAGCTGCTTTTCTGGTTTTTGATCCTTTCTTTAATCCCTGTTTTAGTTTTAGCCATTTCAGGAATTACTCAGTTTCAACGTACTCTTTTAGATGGAGAGATTGAAAGCGATAAGGTTATTGCTCTGGAGATGGGAAAAACACTTTCCATAATGATGAATGAGGGGTTAGGGCATGCTCAGTATTTAGCTCAAAATTACTATATTATGAATCCTAATGCTGACGTTACTAAAAAATCCGCCGCTTTAGCGGATTTTATTTCTAACCACTCTACCTATACTACTGCTTCTCTTACCGACTCTAAGGGTGTCCAAATAGCTGACTCTCATAATAATGGCATTGGAGAAGATAAAAGTTCTACTGAGTGGTTTAAAGCAGTTGTTTCTACTAAAAAACCATATTTAAGTGACCTTAGAGAATCCATAGATCTTGGAGTATATATTTTAAATTTTGCTGCTCCCGTTTTTGATGAAGGAGGTAATTTCATCGGAGCGATATCTATTCGTTTGGATATTCAAAAAAGCTCTGAACAGCTCATGCAAGGGGTGAAGCTTGCCCAGACTGGATATGTCTATGTATATGACACATCTCAGAATAAAATAGTAATTCATCCCGATTTTAACATTGTGGGTAAAACATTAGAGGAGTTGGACTTGGAATTCTTGAAAGCGGTGTTTCAAGAACAAGAAGGTACTCACCGCTATACTTTTCAGGGAGTAGATAAAATAGTTACTTTCCACAAAATTGAACCCTGGGGTTTCTTTTCTGGAGATAATCTTAAAAATTGGCAAGTAGTGGCTACTTTCCCCTATGTTGAAGTAGTTGCTCCGGCAAAAGCAATGGTTAACTTAATTCTTATTATAGTGGTTATAACCGCCATAATTGTTGTTTTTGTATCTCTAGCAATTACTTCTTCTTTTGCTCGTCCTCTGGAAAAAATCACTGCTGTAGTTCAGAAAGTGGCAAAGGGAGATTTAAATCAGGAAGTAGAGGAAATAAAAACTCAAGATGAAGTGGGAAGGTTAAGTTCTGCCTTTCGCAGTATGCTCGAACATATCCGGGAATTAGTTACTAATATTATCAACACTTCTTCTACCCTTGCTGCTTCTTCAGAAGAGCTTTCTTCTTCCATTGAAGAAGTTTCCAAAGCTACTGAAGAAATTGCCAAAACTATTTCTCAAATTGCTCAGGGTTCCACTGAACAAAGTGTAGAGATTGAAAAAGTAAACAGAGAGGCAGAAGACATTGTGCAAAAAGTAGAGACTATTCACCAATCTACAGCAAAGAATTTGGAACTTTTGCAAGAAATGCAGAAAGCTCTTTCTCTCAATCGAGAAGCTTTATCTTCTACTCAAAAGGTGATGACTGATGCTATTCAGGAATCAGAAGAGAACCGGAAAATAGCTCAAAAAGGTGAGCAATTACTTTCCACTTTGGAAGATAATATTCGTTCTATCTCGCAAGCTACTCAAGAGGTGGCTCAATCTATTGCTACTTTAGATGGGCGTTCTCAAGAAGTGGGGAAGATTGTAGACCTTATATCTGGGATTGCCGAACAAACTAATCTTTTAGCCCTAAATGCTGCAATTGAAGCTGCCCGAGCCGGAGATGCCGGACGGGGGTTTGCTGTAGTTGCAGAAGAAGTGAGAAAGTTAGCTGGAGAGGCAGGAGAGGCGGCTAAGAATATAGCTGCTTTAGTTAAGGAAATCCAAAATGATACTAGAGAAGCAGTAGAGAAGATGAAAGGAGCAGAAGAAAAAGTGGAAGAAGGAGTAGCTCAAGGGGAGGAGACCAGTAAAAACTTCCTTCAGATTCGAACTTCGGCAGAGAAAATAATAGAAAGTGTTTCTCGTCTTTCTTCTACTTTAGAAGAAGCAGAAAAATCATTAAGCAGTTCCATAGAAAGCGCGCAAGAAGTGAGTGCGCTTTCTGAAGATAACTTCCAGCTAGTAGAGAAAGTTACTCAGAATATCAAATCTATTACCGAAGATATTTCCTCCATTGCTTCGGTTTCGGAAGAAAATGCTGCTTCTTCACAAGAGGTTTCTGCGTCTACTGAAGAGCAAAGTGCATCGCTAGAAGAAATTTCCTCAGCTACTGAGTCTCTAGCTAAACTAGCTCAAGACCTACAGAGACTGGTAGAAAAATTTAAAGTTTGAGAGATAATAATGGGGGGCTTTGCCCCCCGTTAAAAATCATTTCCCTCGAGGGAAAGCACTGATTAAAAGACCCACTCCAGCTCCTAAAAGAGCTCCTCCGTAAGGATAGTTAAAAATCACTCCCAGAGATGAACCCAAAAGAAAAGCACCGGGTATAAGTAGAAACCACATCATTTTCCAACCTAGAACAATAAAAACACCGCTAGTGATAAAAGGGATAAGGGAGCGAACAAATCCTACTCCTATCACGAGAGGGGGGAAGACTAATACTTGAATTATTCCTAAAGCAATGGTAACCAATCCAACAATTAAGAGATTTCTCTCCGTAGTAAAATCTTTATTCATTGTGCTTTCCTCCTTATTTGTTTAGTTATATATTTTACCATTTTTCTACCTTTATAAGTCTTTGCAGCTGTTTAGGAGATTAGAGTACTTTCGTTTTTCATTTTGGTCTTTAATCTTGCGCCGCAGGCACGCTGGAGTGTTGTTCTCCAGCGTTATAGTTTTAGTCCTTTTCATCTCTTTTGCCTTTTAATCTTGTACCACAGGCTGTTCGGGCTCGCGATGACGGTTAACCATGTCCGTCATTCCTGAATGTATCTATCAGGAATCCAGACAATGAGGAGACAAAGCCTCTTTATCAACCCCCCAAAAAGATAAAGACTACTGAGGAAAGAAGAATCCCTCGAGGCTCGCAATTGACCCAGAAAGGGATTGCTGCCATACCATACAGGAAAATGAAGCTCACAGTAACTGTGATAAATGTCAAGAGACAGGTAACAAAA
>JAGPEW010000033.1 GCA_018056825.1 Candidatus Sordicultor aquaticus | reverse complement strand
AGCGATTAATTTGGTATCTTGTAGAGCCAGGGTAAACCCGGCCAAAGCGCCGGTGAGTTCTACTAAAGCATCATTGAGTCCCAGTACTATTGAACCAATATAATTGAGTCGTTCCTCATCTATAAGCTCTAAAAGAGCATTTTCATGTTTGTCTTCTTCCTCTATTATGGTGTTTATTTCAGGAATGATTCCCGACCAATTTTCATAGTTTTCTTGGGCTTTTTCTTCCCCATTTTCCATTAACTTGAGACCAAAGGTAAGCCCAAAAATACGGCTTATCCAACAGTATTTCCAAATTTTAAATCGGTCTGGCTTTATATCTTTTTGGGTATACTTTTTAAAAATATGATAATGACAAAGTTCCTCATTAGCAATTTTTTCCAGAACCTCTTGATTTTTTGAAGATGGAAGTTTTTTAGATAAAGTTAAGTAAACGTGGTATTCGGTAATCTCATTTCTTTGATGGGCTAATAGCTGATTTTGGATTTCGGGAGTGAGGTCCATTTTTTTCTCTCCTTTAGAAGATATATTAATACAATTATTGCTTTTATTGTAACTTTGGTGTAATGTAAAAACAATAGACCTAAGCTAATAAAATATTTATTGAGGGGGTATGAGGTAGTTTTCTTTGCCTTCTTGCCTTTTATAGCAAAGTAGCTATATAATATTGTCAGAAAGTGGCGGTGTAGCTCAGATGGTCAGAGCATCCGGCTCATACCCGGAGCGCCAGGGTTCGAGTCCCCGCACCGCCACCAATAGTTATATCTTGAGTTTAACGACGAGTGCACCCTTTAGTAAGCAAGATCAAAAAATCTATTGTTAAGTATTCCCTTATTTCTCCTGGAGATAGAGTATTGGTAGCTTTCTCTGGAGGTCCTGATTCTACTGCTCTCTCCCAAATTCTCCTTTCTCTTCAGGAAATTATTGGGTTTGAGATGGCTCTGTTTCATCTCAATCATGGTTTGCGAGGAAAAGAAGCAGAGCGAGATGAGAATTTTTGTGTCTCCTGGGCTAGAGATAGAGGAGTGCCCATTTTTGTGGAGAGAGAAGATGTAAAAAGCAAAAAGACTACAGAACATCTCTCTTTAGAAGAAGCTGCTCGAGTGGTTCGCTATCAAGTGATGGGGAAAGTAGCGGACACTTGGGGGGCAGAAAAAATTGCTTTAGGGCATACTATGAATGATCAAGGAGAAACTGTTTTACTTAACATCCTTAGAGGCACAGGCTTAGATGGATTGCAAGGTATGAAATTTAAAGAAGATAGGTTTATTCGTCCTTTATTGGAGGTTAAAAGGGAAGAAATATTAGAATTTCTTGAAGAAGAAGGTATTCCCTTTGTGGAAGACAGTTCTAATCAGGACACGTCTTTCTTGAGAAATAGATTACGAAGTTTAATCCCCCTTTTAGAGAAAGAGTTTAACTCTCATCTTGTGGAAGCTCTGTTTCGTCTATCTCTTAATGTTCAAGAAGAAAAAGCTTCAGTTCCGAAGCTGGTTATTCCCATAGAGAAAAAAGGAATTCTGAAGAAAGCTCCTCTTTCTTATTTTAAAGGTCTTTCTTCTCCAGAATTGCTTAAATTAGTTCGTTTCTTTATTAAAGAAACCCGGGGGAATCTATGGGATATAAGTCGAGGACAAATTGAGAAAGTAGCTCACTTGCTAGAAAGAGGAAGAGGAGAAGTTCACTTACCAGGGAAGGTTAAAGTATTTATAAGAGATGGTTATCTCTGGATTTCTCCTAACTCATTTTATTTAACTGATGTTCCTCACTGGTCTTTTGCTCTTCAACTTCCTGGTGAGAACTTTTTACCTGATTTGGGAATAGCTATTAGAGGAAATTGGAAAGGAGAAGAGAAGAAAAAAACGCTCCTTTCTGTAGAGTGGGATTTTGATAAATGTTATCCTCCTTTTCAAGTGCGAAGTTTTCGAGATGGAGATAGAATTTGGCAAGGAGGTAAAGAAATAAAGATTAAAGAACTTTTTTTCCAAAAAGGAATAGGGAGAGAGTGGAGAAGGTTGATACCTTTTATCTGTGATAAGGAAAAGATATTGTGGATTCCTAGCTTAGCTCTTGACGAAAGGGTAATAGTTAGAGAAAATAGCAGACAGATTTTAGTGGCATCTGTTAGCTCCTTGTGAGAGGTGGTAGAGTGGAACCTTTTATTGAACAAATTTTGATTTCAGAAGATGAAATACAGGCTAAAGTAAAAGAATTGGGAGAGAGAATCAGCAAAGATTATGAAGGTCAAGAAATAAGAGTCGTAGGCATTTTGCGAGGTGCTTTTATTTTTATGGCCGATTTAGTGCGGAATATTAAGCTCCCTTTAAGTGTTGATTTTATGTCGATTTCAAGTTACGAGGATGACTATGAAACTACTGGAGTGGTTAGGATACTTAAAGACTTAGATAAACCTATTACTAATCGTCATACTCTAATAGTAGAAGATATCGTAGACACTGGATTGACTCTTAAACATCTCAAGCAAGTTTTGTCTACTCGTGGTCCGGCCAGTTTAAAAGTATGTGCTTTATTAAATAAAAAAGAGAAGCGAGTGGTAAAAGATTTAGCGATAGATTACTGTGGTTTTGATATACCCAATTATTTTGTAGTAGGTTACGGCCTTGATTTTGCTGAAAAATACCGTAATTATCCTTTTATATTTGTTTTAAAGCCAGAATATTATCAAAAACCGTTTCAGGTATGATTTAATGGGAGAGTGACAATGAACAATTACCCTAGTGGAAGGTTATATAGAAATCTGGGATTTTACATCCTGTTTCTAATAATTATGATTTCAATGGCTACTTCTTTTATGGAAAGAGAAATTCCACCTCAAGTTTTTACTTATACTCAGTTTTTAGATGCGGTGCAGAGAGGCTTGGTAAAAAAAGTCGTCATTATGGACCGTGACTTGAGTGGAGAAATGAAAGATGGTACTAAATTCACCACCTATGCTCCTGATGACCCGGCTTTGATTGCTACTTTACGGGATAAAAATGTAGATATCGAAGCTCGGCCACCAGCAGAGCCCTCTTGGTGGATAAGAATTTTAGGTTCTCTTCTCCCTACTGTTTTTCTCATCGTAGTGTGGATTTTTTTGCTCCAGCAAGTGCAGGGAGGAGGAAATCGGGTTACGTCATTTGCCAAAAGTAGAGCTAAAATGGTAGAGCCAGAAAAAGTAAAAATTACTTTTAATGATGTAGCCGGTATTGAAGAGGTAAAGGAAGAACTGAAAGAAGTAGTAGATTTTTTGCGTAACCCTCGTCGCTTCCAAAAAATTGGAGCTCGCATTCCCCGAGGAGTCTTACTCTATGGACCTCCAGGTACTGGTAAAACTTTATTAGCCAAAGCTGTTGCTGGTGAGGCAGGAGTTCCTTTTTTTAGTATCAGTGGATCAGATTTTGTGGAAATGTTTGTGGGAGTGGGAGCAGCTCGGGTAAGAGATCTGTTTGCCAATGCTAAGAAAAATGCACCTTGCATAGTTTTTGTAGATGAGTTAGATGCAGTAGGAAGACAGAGAGGAGCAGGTTTAGGTGGGGGCCATGACGAGCGAGAGCAAACTCTAAATCAGCTCCTGGTGGAAATGGATGGTTTTGACCCTAATGAAGGGGTTATTATAATTGCTGCTACCAACCGTCCTGACATTTTAGACCCTGCTCTTTTGCGTCCGGGAAGATTTGACCGTCGTGTTGCCGTTCCTCCTCCTGATGTAGTAGGAAGAGAAGCTATTTTACGGGTTCACGTAAAGGGGAAACCCATAGATAAAGATGTAGACTTGGAACTATTAGCTCGCCGTACCCCCGGATTTGTGGGAGCAGATTTAGCTAACTTGGTTAATGAAGCTGCTCTACTTGCTGCCCGGAAAGGTAGAGAGGTAGTCAAGATGGAGGACTTCGAAGAAGCTATTGATAAAGTTATAGCTGGTCCAGAAAGAAAACATATGGTTATAAGTGAAAAAGAAAAACAAATTGTAGCTTACCATGAAGCTGGCCATGCTCTCGTAGCTCGGGCTTTACCTAATACTGACCCAGTTCATAAGATTTCTATCATTCCTCGGGGGAATATGGCTTTAGGTTATACTTTACAACTCCCTACCGAAGATCGCTATCTTCTTAGTAAGCAAGAACTATTAGAACGTCTAGCGGTTTTGTTGGGGGGGAGAGTAGCAGAAGAGATAGTTTTTAAGGATGTTACAACTGGTGCTCAAGATGATTTGAAAAGAGCAACAGATATTGCTCGAGAGATGGTTTGTGAATATGGAATGAGCGAAATCTTAGGACCTCTTACCTTAGGTAGGAAACATAAAGAAGTCTTTTTAGGTAGAGATATTGCTGAAGACCGTAATTATAGCGAGGAAATTGCTTACACCATTGATAAAGAAGTGAGATCCATAATCGATCAAGCTTATGAGAAAGCTCAAGAACTTATTAATCGTTATCGAAAGAAGCTGGATCTCTTAGCTCAGAAGTTAGTGGAAAAAGAAGTTTTAGAAAGGGAAGAGATAGAAAAGATCCTTGATTTTAACGGAGAAAATGAGGAATCTGTTATAGCTTTTCAACCTCAGATGAATTCAGACCTATCAGGAGGAGAAAAAACCGATGAAATTTAATACCTTGAGAATTGGTCTTACGGGAGTAGCTCAGGCTGTGGTAAACGATGAAAATGCCGCCGATCATTTTGCTCCCGATATGGTTCCTGCTTTTGCCACTCCTATGTTGCTTTCCTTAATGGATAATGCTGCTCATGAAGCAGTTAAAAATCATCTTCCTGAGGGTTACGTTAGCGTAGGAACCCGTTTAAGTATTTCTCACGTCGCTGCTACTCCTAAGGGTATGCAAGTCACTGCTCGGGCAACTCTCGTGGAGATTCATCGAAATTGTCTAATATTTGTGGCAGAAGCTTTTGATGAGGTAGAAAAAATAGGAGAGGGAAGATTGGAAAGATTCGTTATAAACCGGGATTCCTTCTTGAAAAAACTAGAATCTAAATTGAATTTTATTAAAGGTGTAGTGGCGGAATAATCGAGGTGGATCTAATGCGACAGTTCGCCGTGTTTGGCCTGGGTATTTTTGGAAGTAGTATTGCTATTGCCCTTTACGAGCAGGGTTTTACTGTTTTAGGGGTAGATATTAGTGAAGAGCCGGTTAGAGAGTTAGCGAGTAAAATAACTGAGGTAGTACAAGCTGACACTACTGATGAAAAAGTTCTAGAAGCTTTGGGAATAAAGAATTTTGATGTAGCTATAGTGGGTATTGGTAATGATATTCAATCTAGTGTTTTAACTACTCTGGCAGTTAAAGAATTAGGTATACCCTTAGTTATCGCCCGGGCTATAAATGAAATGCATGGAAAGATTCTCAATAAAATCGGTGCTGACCGGGTTATATTCCCTGAACGAGACACTGCTATCCGAGTAGCAAAAACTCTGGCTTTTCCTTATGCTATTAGAAGCGAGGAATTATTTCCGGGACATAATATTATTGAAGCTCAAGTACCTCCTTCCCTTTATGGGTTTACGTTGGCTAAAGCTCAATTGAGAACTCGTTATGGGATTACCATAATAGCTATAAGGCGAGGAGAAAACTACATTGTATCACCAAATGCTACCGAAGTTTTATCCAAGGGAGACATTATTTATATTCTAGGTAGCGAACAACAGCTTAAAAAATTCTTTAAAGAAATAGCGGAAGTTAAAAATGGAAAGGTAAAGGTGGAGGAATGAAAGCCCAACCAGAATGTTTTTGTTGTAGTATAAGACAAGCTCAAGAAGCTACTGAAATAGCGGGGAGGGATAAAAACACTATTTGGAAAGTTTCTCAAGAAGTTTGCGCTGTTTATGCTCGGGCTGATCAGAACTGGACTCCCGCTTATATGACCACTTTAGCTCATAATGTTACTAAAAAAATGGTGGGTATAGAAGATATATTTTATCAAATAAAAAGGGGCCACAATCGAGCAGCACTTCAAATTTATCCTCAACTTAAAAGTTGGGTAGGAAAAGGAGAAAATAGGTTAGAGCGAGCAGTAAAAGTAGCTATAGCTGGAAATTTAATTGACCTAGGAGTTTATCGGGACATAAAAGTAGAGAAAGTTTTGGAAGAGATTGACTATGCTCAATGGGGAAGATATCAATTTACTTCTTGGGTAGAAGACTTAAATAATGCTCGTACTTTAATTTATGTGGGAGATAATGCAGGAGAAATAGTCTTTGACCGAATTCTTTTAGAAGAGATATCCCCAGGAAGGAAGATTTTTTTCGTAGTTAAAGGTGGTCCGGTATCCAATGATGCTCTGTTAGAGGATGCTCAAGAGGCGGGTATTGATAAAATAGCAGAAATTTTAACTACTGGGCAGCCTGAAGTAGGGATAGCTTTAGAAAGAGCTCCTTTGTCTCTGCAGAAATTGTGGAAGGGAGCAGATATGATTATTTCTAAAGGTCAAGGTAATTTTGAGACTTTAAGTGAAGAAGAGGGAAATATTTATTTTCTACTCAAGGCTAAATGTATTCCTGTAGCTCGGGAGTTGGGAGTGAGGCAAGGAGCTTTAGTTTTGCAAAAAAAGGGAGAGTATCCTGAGATAGAAGTGCACTCAAGCGGAGGACTGGTAGTAAGAAAGAATAATGGCCAATGGCAGGTGCTTTTAGTTAAAAAAAGTAGCTCGGGACTATGGACTCTTCCCAAAGGTCATAAAGAAAAGGGAGAGAGGGAAGAAGAAACCGCCTCTCGAGAAGTAGAAGAAGAAACGGGTTATAAGGTTAAGTTAGGACCTCGAATAGGAGAAATTAGTTTTCGTTATACCAGGAATGGTCAAGCTTTCCGAGAAATAGCTTCTTTTTTCCTTATGGAAGTAATAGGGGAGGGAAGAAAAGAAGAAGGAGAGATTGAAGAAGTAAAATGGTATTCCTTAGATGAAGCGCTACAAGCATTGCATTATGATAATGAAAAGAGTTTAATCCATGAAGTTAGGAGGCTTATGGAAAAGAAGTTGAGCGATTTATCTTTCTCTAGTTTTTGAAAAGAATTATAAGATGCTATCATAAAATTTGTTAAATTTTGATTTATGTAGTGTTCAACTCTTGCAAAATGCGTTAAAATGAGGTAAAAGGAGGGATAAGGTTATCCTCCAGAGGTAGAAAGAGATTTTCTTTAAAAAATGGCATTTCTTAAACGCTAAGGAGGTAAAGGTATGGAGCTTTTGAAAATATCTTCTAAGACAAGGCCAGTGTCTTTAGCTGGAGCATTAACTGGAGTAATTAGAGAACAAGGTAGGGCGGAAATGCAGGCAGTAGGAGCAGGAGCGGTAAATCAAGCGGTAAAAGCTATCGCTATTGCCCGGCGTTATTTAGCTCCCAGTGGTATCGATTTGGTTTGTATACTTGCTTTTGTGGATGTGAAAATTGATGATACAGAAAAAACGGCTATTAGGTTTATAG
>JAGPEW010000032.1 GCA_018056825.1 Candidatus Sordicultor aquaticus | reverse complement strand
TAAAAACAAATTCTCTGCTACAGTAAAATATGGAACCAATGCAGCATCAACTTCTTGATATACTGTGCTTATGCCGTATTCGAGAGCTTTAGTTGGACTATTTATAAAAACATCTCTGCCATTTATACTTATATTGCCTTCGTAGTTGGTATATACTCCAGATAGTATTTTAGCAAAAGTGCTCTTACCAGCTCCATTAGCACCAACTAAAGCATGAATTTCCCCCGATCTTAAAATCATATCCACGTCTTTTAGAGCTTGCACTCCGGGAAAAGTTTTGGATAAATTAGCAGCAACTAATTCAAAAGAAGACTCTCCCATTTCATATTCCCTTGTTGTTACTCTTTACTTTTATTAACCAAATCTCTAAGTTCTGGCGTCCATGCAATTCCACTATCTCCCCATTCCGGGACTAATTCTTTAGTCAAATATTCTCCAGCCTCTAAATTTATTTTTCTAGCATCTTCCTGAGTAATTAAGGCAGGAGGTATTATTGCATATCTTGGAATTGCCTCTTTTTGACCAGTTGCGGCTAAATATGCAATTCTAATAGCCACACGCCCTATTTCAGAGGGATCACATGCAGCTGTAGCTTTCCAATTGCTTCCTTCTTCAGCCATTAAAGAAAGGTCGTAAGGACTTACATCCACTCCATAAACAGGAATTGTAAGATTTTGCTGTTTTATAGCATTTAAAGCTCCTATTGAGAGCTGGTCATAAGGTGCCCAAACCGCGCTAATCTCACCAGCATGAGCTCTCAATACTGCTTCCATCAGTGACATTGTTTCTGTAATCACTGCTGAGCCAAAGGTTGGAGCTATCTGTTGTATAACTTTAATTTTCTGGTATCTCTCCAGAATTAAAGGCAAAACCCTCATTCTTCTTTCCAAGGGTGCTACTCCAGATAATGTTACTACTACTATATTTCCTTCACCATTTATATCCTGCGCTAACTTAGAAAGGCTCATATAAGCCAACATATAATCATCCTGAGATATTTCCGAAGTAACGTCAACATCAACTATAACATCAAAAATAATTACCGGTATACCCATATTCATTGCTTTTTGGATTCCCGGCTTCAAAGCAGTTCCTTCTCCATGATCGATAAAAATTGCATCTGGCTTCATATTGATAGCATTATCCAACATCTGGACCTGCTTATTGCTAGACATCTGAGCATCTAAAGTAGTTAAGTCAACACTTAATGCTTTAGCCATTTCACGCGCTCCAGAAACAAGCTGAACCCAGTGATCGCCGTAATTGCCCAGAGCCACATGTACCACTTTGACAGGATTATCTGCAGCAAAAATGATAGTAGGAATACTTAATATGCAAAGTGCTAACACACAAAAAAACCCAAAGCTTTTTAATGATCTTTTCATCTTTTTCCCACCTCCACAAAATTTACGTTTATATTATCTATTTCACATTACATACTCGCTTCTCACAAGATACATCAGCTTACTATTTTTGTTTGCTTATCACCTCCCAAATATAAAGCTAACTGATTTTAATTTTGAACAGCAAGTCGACCCTCCTCTCTTTTTTACGTGTTTTGAGAAAAAGCTCACAAGAAAATTCACAAAACTTTAAAACTTATTCTACAACTCTTACTGTTAAAGTCAATCCCTCCATTAACCCAAGTTACAAATCTTTGCCAGAAAACTCTCTCTGTCTATATAGTTAACCGCAAAATCCATTATAATGATTATGAGGGGGAAAAAGACCCCCCTCATAATCCCCAAAAACAGACAGCCTACGGCGTAAGAACTTGAGCTAAGGTAAACTATATTTTTCCTATTCATATCTTTCTTGTAACTCTCTCACTCAGATGAATCTTTCCCATAGAAAAGAGAATTTATTCAAAGTTTAAACAATTATTGCTTCCAAAAAAGCAAGTAAACCACACCATAGCAAATAAGAGGGGACAAAAATCTACCTGACTTTGTAAAATAGAACTTCATTTCAGCCCTCTCAATGACTGATTTCTCACTTTCTTATAAACACAGATAGGACGTTTATTGTATCTTCAGCTTTTTCGGCTTTTTGGAAAAACTAGAACTATAAAAATTCAATACCATAACTAAAATTAGCATTAAACCCCATATAACATTTTTAGAAAAAGGGCTAAAAGCCAAAATATTAAAACCACTCTGCAATATTTGTAACATAATAATTCCCAGGACTAGACCAGATATGCTCCCATAACCTCCACTGGGGTCTACTCCTCCCAGAACACAAACCAAAATTGCCTGCAACAGGTATGCAGAGCCATAACCAGGCCTAATCGAATTAGCTCTTGAAATCATTATTATCGATGCCAAACCAGAATAAAGACCACTCAGCATATAAGTTCTAATTAGAATCCCTCTGTTGTTTATACCACTAAAACGGGCTGCCACTGGATTTGACCCCAACATGTAAAGATTAAACCCCAAAGAAGTTCTATCCAGAACTAAAGCCATCACTAAGGTACAGATAATAAAAATGATCAGAGGCATCGGTATAGAAAAAATCGTGCCGCTCCCTATAAACAAGAAACTTTCAGGAAAACCAGCAATCCCGTAACCTTTAGTTATAACAATCGCTATCCCCGAGAAAATACTCATCGTACCCAGGGTAGCAAGAATGGCTGGAGCACCTATATAGGCTATCAAAAAACCGTTTGCCAAACCACAAAGCAAAGAGATGGCCAGAGCAAACAAAATAGCCATGATTATCACTAACCCTTCCCCATATCCTCCTAACTGAGGAAATAGGGAGCCGGTCAAAATAAGTGCTGCCCCCACGCCCGCTAAATTTGCGGTTGAAACCACCGATAAGTCAATACCCCCGGTCAACATAGCAAGCATTATAGCAATCGCCAACAAACCAAATTCCGGAATCTGGCTGGACATCGATTGGAAGTTACTAAGGGTTAAAAATTTACCCGGCAAAAAAATTGACATTACCACAAAAGCACAAATCATCAAAATAAATAAAGTTGTTGTTCTTGTTTGTTTCAATTGTTTACCTAGCAAGATTTACCCCCTCATCAATAGTCGTTCTCACTTTAAAAGCAATCATATTGCCACACTTCTTCTACTCTGATAAGAGCTAAGACTAACACTTATTGCTACTATCAAACCAGTAAAAAACTCTTGCCAAAAAGAAGATAGGCCAATCAAGATAAGACTATTATTCAACAAGGTTATCATGGCTACTCCCAATATCGTGCCAATGACTGTTCCCACTCCTCCAGTTATCCTAGTTCCGCCCAAAACTACCGGGGCTATGACGCTGAGTTCAGTACCGACTAAATAAGTAGGATTGCTATATCGTATGAGAGAAACATGGATAATGCCAGCGATACCGGCTAAAATACCAACATAGCAGTAAATAAAAAACTTAATCCGAGCAACATTAAGACCAGCTCGCTCGGCCGCCTCTACATCTCCGCCGATCGCGTAAATTCCTCTTCCCAACATGGTGTATTTCAGGATAAACCAAGTTAACAAGGCAACGGTTATAAATATTACGGTAAAGATAGATAACCCATAGTTTACTCCATCCGGCCCGGTCAGAGTAAACACATTGGTTGCTCCAAAGGCTTTAAAACAGTCCGGCAATTGAGCCGAATTAACCGCTTTGGTCCCCACAACGGTAAGCAATAATCCATGAAAAACATTCAAAGTACCCAAAGTAACAATAAGAGTGGGAATTTTAAAATAAGAAACGAGCAAGCCATTAATCGCTCCCAGACCCACCCCTACCAAACAAGAAATTAAAAAAGCAAAAAAGATATTATCCACTCCACTAGCAATTAGAACATTGACCGCAATATACTGCCCGGAAATAGCTATCGCCGTAAAAGATATATCTATTCCCCCGGAGAGTAAAACCACAAAAACTCCGATAGCCAAAACTCCCATGCTGGCGCTGCTCTTGCTTAAATTGAACAAATTTCCTGGCGATAAAAAAGAGGGATTCAAAAAAGTTACAAAAATAGAATAAGCAATTATAATTAAAAGCAAATACGATTCATTTTGAGCAAATATCCTTTGAATTTGGAAATTTTTATTGTTTGTCATCATCGTAAAAATACCTTTCACCGCTTTTGACTACTTGATAATATATCAAACAATTCATCTTCTGTTATATCAACAGCCTTCACTTCTTTAACGATACTACCGTCTATCATTACCATTATCCGATTGCAATTGCGGACAACTTCCGGAATTTCATCAGAAATCATTATAATACCCATGCCTTCCTTAGCTAATTGTTTAATCACATTGTGGATGTTATTTTTAGAAGCGATATCTATCCCCACAGTAGGGCTATCTAAAATAAATATTTTAGGGTTTGTAGCAAGCCATTTAGCTAACACTACCCGCTGTTGGTTACCACCCGAAAGTGCTTGAGCGGCAACCTCTAAAGAGGGGGTATTTATATTTAACCTATCAACCCATTCTTTGGCATATTTATACTTTCTCTCATAACTCAACAGTTTAAATCTATCCAGTAACTTTTTTAAGATAGTGACCACCAAATTGTTTTGAATAGATTGCCTCAAAAATAGCCCTTGGTTGAGTCTGTCTTCTGGCAAATAACTCAAACCCAAATTGATTGCTTTTTGAGGAGAATCAATCCTTACCAAGCTCCCATCAACATAGATTTCTCCCGAGTCAGGCTTGTTTAGGCCAAATAAAGATAATGCCAGTTCGGTTCTTCCAGAACCTAAGGGCCCAATTAGTCCCACAATCTCGCCCGGTTTAAGTTGAAAATTTATATTTTTAAAATCGCCCTTCTTAGAAAGGTTTTTTACTTCCAACATAGCTTTTTGGCCAGGTTTTTCTTCATAAGAAAAAGCCGAGCTAACGATTTTTTTACCACTCATATAAAAAGAAAGAGTGTCATAATCTAATTCATCAGCATTATAGTCTCCCACTTTTTTCCCATCTCGCAAAACGGTGACTTTCTCAGCTACTTGCAAAACCTCACTAAGCTTATGGCTCACAAATAAAGTAGAAATTCCCCTCTTCTTCAAATCTAAAATTACCGATAGCAAGTAGTCGATTTCCTTTTTGGTTATTGCGGTAGTAGGTTCATCCATTATTATTAGCTTTGCATTTTGAATTAATGCTCTACAGATAGCCACTAATTGTTTATTGGCGATAGAAAGGTTCTCAACTCTTTCATCTAAATCTATTTCTCTCTTAATATTTGATAGTTCTTTCTCCGCAATATCTTTGATGTCTTTCCAGTTAATTAATCGTCTTTTCTCTTCTATTAGCTGATTTAGAGATATGTTTTCTGCTACCGAAAGGTTGGGAAACAAAGATAAATCCTGATAAATTACTTGTATCCCTTCACTTATTGAATCGATAGGACGCAAATGTTTGAAGGTTTTACCGTTTATTATAATTTCCCCTTCATCTGGTTTAACTACTCCAGTTATTATTTTTATTAAAGTAGACTTACCAGAGCCATTTTCACCCACTAAACAGTGTATCTCCCCCTTATCTATTGACATACTAACCTTATCTAACGCCTGCACCCCGGCATAAGACTTACTAACATTTTGAATTTTTAAGAACTCTTCCACCATATTATTCCCTCTAAAACAAGCGAGCTGGGGAAAATATCGTTTCCTTTCCAACTCGCTTGTTTTTTAATTCAGGTTAAAGCAGTTTTATTGATCACAAACCACGTTCCACCCATTCATCTACGTTCTCAGCAGTAACATCATGCCAGGCTTGACCATAAATAACTGGAACACCAAATTGATTCTCTTTAATAGTAATGCTTTCGTAACCGGGTTTCCCTAAATCCATACCTTCTTTAATTTCATTACCCTTTAAAAGCTCCCAGGCTACTTTACAAGATACATATCCGGCATCAGCGGGAACCCAAAAATGAATTGATCTGGCAGAGCCGTTCTTCAAATAATCATAAGCCACTGAGGGTAAGCAAGTCCCATATGCTGCACATTTACCCACTCGACCCATTTCCTCTATGGCTAAAGCTGCTCCCGGAACTGTACTCATGGCGCTCCCCATAATCCCTTTAAGATTGGGGTAGGTTCTTAAAAGTTCCAGCGTTTTTTCATAAGCGATTTGCTGATTTTCCCGCTCTTCCAACCTATCAGTTACTAATTTCATATTAGGATACTTCTCTTTTTGTTGAGCAATTTCAGCATCAACCCATTCATTATGAGTAGTAGAGGTAAGGTGTCCCACAAAACAAGCGTACTCCCCCTCATAGCCCATATCTTCTGCCATAACATCCATCATATGTCTTCCATAGGATTCGTTATCAAAGGCTTCTATATCATAGCTCACTTGTTTTTGGTTTGATGCCTCATGGGTTAAGGTAATAATTCCAGCATCATTTGCTTTTTTAAAGACCGGCTCCAATGCTACCGGGTCATTGGGAACCACTATTATGGCGTCTACTTTTTTAGCAATAAGGTCCTCAATTAAGGCAATTTGCGATGCTGGATCAGCTGTAGCTGCACCAATTTGATAAGCGTTTACTCCAGTATCTTTAGCAAATTCTTCGACCCCCAACCTCATATTATCAAACCAGGCCACTCCTTCAAGTTTAACTACCATAACAATTTCAAAATCAGTATCGTCTCCCTCGGCTGCTCCTGCTACCATAAACATAGAAATTGCCCATAACATCATAGTTGAAACCAATAATAATAATTTGAATTTTCTCATTATTTCCTCCTCATAAAGTTTTTTTACAGGATTTTCTTACGTTGCCCTACAATTTCTCACTCATTTACCTATTCCATTAACGAACTTTTGAATTTAAAACTTTAAGGAAATATACCTCCTTTCTTTGTGTATATTTTTGGGAAAAAGCTCACAAGAAAATTCGCAAAAAACCTTGCCCCTATTTTATAGCACTTATTCCCAAAGTCAATCCCCTTACTGACCCTTAGACAGGACTTAGAACAATACCATAGACAATTTGTCTAAAGATATATAATGCCTTATTCAATAACCTTAATATCATCTCCTTGGCTATCCTCACCTTTCATTTTAGGATAATGAAGAAACCGGAATAAAGTTATTGTTTTTTCCTCATAGGTCTCTTCTCTTATTATTTTTCCCCTTAGAAACCCTATACTATAGAACAACATAATTTATTTCCTCATCATTAACTCTTCACATATCTCTTCATAGCTAAATTTTCTATCCATTAATAAAGGTAAATCTCCTATCAGTTCTTTAACTTCTCGAAATAACTTCTTAGGTTCTAAACTTCTAGAAGTTTCTTCTCTGAAGATGGTGGATTCTGAATAAGTGATGAAGGCAAAGGAATAGCTCTCCCTGGATAAGGAGAAGCTAAGGTAAACATATAGAAACCTAAGGTCTTACCATCAGAGAGTCTCCTTATCTACTCTCTTCTGAGCTTGTTTTCTGGAAATCTCTGTGGGATCACCAATAGCCAAAAGAGCTTCTTCATTAAACAAGCGCATCAAGTTATATTGGAAATCGTGGTCTGAGATGAATCTCTGGATGGCTTGGTAATTAACATCAGGTTTCCAAGCATAGCTTGAGATATATCCGAAATCCTGGGGATTGAGCATCGAGAATTACTTTCAAAATAACTGAAGCTTTTTTAGCTTCTTTATCCCGATCAGATATATCTTTAGTAAATCTCCCTATATCTTTTGCCAAAAGAATAGACTTAACCATTATTCTCA
>JAGPEW010000031.1 GCA_018056825.1 Candidatus Sordicultor aquaticus | reverse complement strand
ATGTGGTAGTGGGGAGAGTAGAAGAATTAGCTCCTGGAGTTTATCGTTATCATACTCGAGGACATACCATAGAGAAATTGCTGGAAGGGGATAAAAGAGAAAGGCTTTGCCGAGCTGCTCTTTCTCAGGGAGCTATCCGAGAAGCTCCACTATCTTTAGTTATCGCTGCCATTTATAATAAAACCACGGTAAAGTATGGAGAACGAGGGATTCGCTATGTACATATGGAAGTAGGGCATGCAGCACAAAATGTCTATTTACAGGCTGGAGCACTGGGGTTAGGAACGGTAGCTATTGGTGCCTTTTATGATAAGGAAGTTTCCAGGGAGCTTTCTTTGCCTGCGGAGGAAGTACCGCTCTACATTATGCCAGTGGGGAAGGCATCGCTTACTTAATCATTCCTGAATGTGTCTATCAGGAATCAATAGTATTCCAAAACCTTTAGATTCCCGATTACTGATTTCGGGAATGACAAAATGAGAGAAATTTAATCCAGGAATGTATCTATCATCCCTTGTTCTTTAACCCCCAGAATGTTGCTATCGCATCATCTGTCATTCCTGAATGTGTCTATCAGGAATCAATAGTATTCCAAAACCTTTAGATTCCCGATTACTGATTTCGGGAATGACAAAATGACGGGACAAAGTAATAGGAAGACAACCCTTAATATCACCCTGATAGTCAAATTCAGCCGACTCCGTTTTTTAATAGGAAGGTTTCTTCTTCAATCTCAAAGCTGCAGATGAAAGGTTAAGATCCTCACGCGGGAAAGCACCGCTCAGGTGACGGCTATGCCATCAGATGAGACCCTCACGGCTTCGGAATGCGAAGCCTCAGGGTGACGGCATTTATTACTCATCACTCGTCACTGGATTTTTAGGTTAACCAAATCTTATCTTTTAAATGACAATGGAATAAAAAAATTTGACAAATTTTTGTGGTAGTGTTATTTTTATAGTAAATATTTATCTTAAAGGTCATGAGATGAGAAAAAAAGTTACGATAAAAGACATAGCTCAAGAAATGAAAGTTTCAGTAGCTACGGTGAGCCGAGCATTAAATGGTGAAAAAGGAGTTAATTCTGATTTAAGGAAAAAAGTTGTAAAAAAGGCTCAAAATATGGGATATTTCCGCTGGTCTTCGCTTGATTATTTAAGCGAAGAGCCTAAAAAAATGGTGGTAATTTTTCCCGAGAGTGATTATTTTTGGGAAAAAGTAGAGAAAAGTGTTCAAGATGCTCAAGAATTGTTACGGCACTACGATATAGAGCTGAAAATTATTCACACCGATGGTCATAATTTAGTTCAACAAAACCAATTGTTGGAAAACATACTGCAAAAGGAAAACTTAGATGGTTTAGCTCTGGTTCCTGCTGATTTTACTCAGTTAGATTATTTTATTAATGCTTTATATCTTAAAGGTGTAGCAGTGGCTACTTTCAATGTAGATGCACCTTTAAGCAAGAGGCTTTTCTATGTGGGGCAAAACTTAAATCAAGCAGGTAGAGTGGCTGGGAAATTATTTGATTATCTTTTGAAAGGTAAAGAGGGGAAAATTAGTATTTTAACTAGTAATAAAAGAGCACCTTCTCATATGGGCCGATGGCAAGGATTAATCGATTTTGTTCACAAAAGGGGTCTTCCTTTAGATGTTTCTCAAGTAGTAGAGGCTAAAGATGACGAAGAGGCTTATCAAGTTACTCGAGATAAGCTTCTTGAAGAAAAAGGTTTATTGGGTATTTTTGTTTCTACCGCTTTTGGGAATATTGGTGTGGGAAAAGCTTTAAAAGAAAAAGGGAAAAAAGAACTGGTAGTGATAGGTAACGACTTAGGAGAAGGGTGGATTCCTTATATAAAAGAGGGAATTATTGATTGTTGTCTTTTCCAGGCTCCTTATCTGCAGGGATATTTAACCTTAGTGTTCTTAGCTAAGTTTTTACTATTTGAAGAAAATCCTCCCGATAAAAACATTTTTCTTCCCATTATTCCCGTTTTTTCCGAAAATTTAGATGGAGACTTTTTGAATTTTGAACAATGTGTAACCAGGTACGCTTCTTTGAGTTATCAGTTCTTAGAGAAGGACTAAAAAAGGGAGGGGTTTTATTATCTATTTCTGAATATAAGGAGGTGAAATAGAGAAAATTAATTAGTTTTAGGTTTTTAGCTTATATAGGGTTAATTGTTTTAAAGGAGGAATAAGATAATGAAAAAGATAGTTAGTTTTTTAGTAATTTTGTTACTGGTGTGCAGTTTTAGTGTTTTAACTTTTGCCGGAGAAGTTGAACAATCTTTCTGGGGAAACACCAAAGAAGGAGCACCGATAAAACTTTATACTCTCACCAACGATAATGGGGTTATGATACAATTAACTAACTATGGGGCTACATTGGTATCTATCTACGTACCAGATAAAGAAGGTAATTTAGGTGATGTAGTATTAGGTTTCGATAGTGTATCTGACTACGAAAAACCCGATCCCTACGATCCCTATTTTGGTTGCACGGTAGGGCGCTATGCCAATCGAATCGCCGGTGGGCAATTCACTCTGGATGGGAAAGTTTATACCCTGGTTCAAAATAATGGTCCCAACCATTTACATGGAGGATTAAAAGGCTTTAAAGACCAGATATTTGAAGCCATTCCCATGAAAACTCCAGAAGGTCCGGCAGTACGGTTTAAATATTTAAGCCACGATGGAGAAGAGGGATACCCAGGCAATTTGCAGGTAAGCGTTACTTTCACTTTAACCAATGACAACGAAATAAAAATAAAATATTTAGCCACCACCGATAAGCCTACCGTAATTAATTTAACCAATCATAGCTACTTCAACCTTGCCGGGGAGGGCTCAGGTAATGTTTTAGATCATGAACTAATGATTGTGGCTGATAAATATACCCCTGCCGATGATACGCTTATTCCTACCGGAATTGCTCCGGTAGCGGGGACTGCTCTTGATTTTACTACTCCTCACAAAATAGGAGAGCGAATTGACCAATTGGTTCGCAAAGAGGGCAGCGATCCTTTTAAAGGTTATGACCATAACTTTGTGCTCAATAATCAGACTGGAGAACTTGCTTTGGCAGCCCGGGTAAAAGAACCCAGTACCGGACGGGTAATGGAAGTTTATACTACTGAGCCTGGGGTTCAGCTTTACACTGGAAATTGGGTTAACACTCGAGGTAAAGAGGGAAAACTTTATGGACAATATTATGGTTTTTGCTTGGAAACTCAGCACTATCCTGATTCTCCCAACCACCCCGATTTCCCCTCAGCCGTTTTAAAGCCAGGTGAAGTTTATTCTACTTTAACTATATACAAATTTTTGGTTGAATAGTAGGTAAGTTAATTTCCTCCCCTGTCCCTGAGACAGGGGAGGAAATAAGGGAGAGCAGCAATGAATTCCAAAGAGAGAGTGAAAATTGCTCTTCAGCACCGTGAGCCAGACCGAGTGCCAATTATAGCCAGTTTTACTCCTGAGTTTGCTCAACGCCTACGAAATTATTTAGGTTTACCCCCTCACTTTTACAATCCTCATGGCGGAGAAGTTCACGATTTAGAAGAAGCCTTGGGATTAGATATAATCCAATATGCAGTAGGCATGGGTAATTCTTTCTATGCCTCAGAAGAGAAGGAATACATCTGTGACTGGGGAATAAAATGGCGACAAGTAGAATATGAAACTCCCTTTGGAAAAGGCCATTATACTGAAATAGCTGAACATCCTTTAGCTGGTGATAGGTTATACCAATATATTCCTCCCAACCCTCACCGAGAAGAGCTTTATACTCCTTTAGAAGGAGTAATGGAAGAATACGGTGAAAAATATTTTATTTTGGGAGTTACGGTATGTACTATTTTTGAAGCCTCCTGGTATTTACGAGGGATGACCCAATTATTGATGGATATGATAGAGGATGAAGAAAAAGCTAATTATGTTCTGGATATCCCTTTTCATTTTCACTTAGAGGCAGCTAAAAGATTGGTGAAAATGGGAGTAGATGGTATCTGGTTGGGGGACGATGTAGGTTCGCAAAAGGGAATGTTAATTTCTCCTGAGCTTTGGCGAAAATATTTGAAACCCCGAATGGCTACCATTTGCTGGGAATTAAAAAATATCAATCCTCATCTAAAAATTGCTTATCATAGTGATGGAAATATTTACCTCATTGTAGAAGAATTAATTGAAATAGGAATAGACGTTCTCAACCCTATACAACCTCGGGCTATGGACTCCGCTTTTTTGAAAGAACGCTATGGAGACAAACTCTCTTTCTGGGGGACTATTGATGAGCAACACACTCTTCCTTTTGGAACTGAAGAAGAAGTGGAAAGAGAAACCCGGGAAAGGATAAAAGTTATGGCTCCTGGTGGTGGTTTTATTATTTCTCCTACCCATCACGTCCAGTTAGATACCCCTTTAGAGAATTTCCTTTCTTTTTTAGAAACAGTTAAAAAATATGGCTACTATCCTCTCAATTTTTAGAGTAAAATAATAAAGAAGGAGGTGACAGTTTTTTTAAATTTTAACTGAGGAGTTATAAGTCGTTTTTTTAGTGGTTTATTAATAACAAAAAGGAGGTTTAACTCATGAGAAAAATTCATTGGTTAGTGGTATTTTTGGTGATTAGTTTACTGGTATTGGGTAGTAGTTTGGCTTTTGCCCAGGGTAAGAGGTTTGAAGGGATTAAAATACGTTTCTTCTGTGGAGGCGCTCCTGGAGACCCCTTTGCCAGCGTGGTTTATAAAGGAGCTCAGTTTGCCGAAGAAGATTTAGGGTGTACTGTGGAATATGTCTTTTCCGGTTGGGACCCACAACAAATGGTGGTCCAGTTCAAAGAAGCAGTAGCCTCCGATATAAATGGTATTGCCATTATGGGGCATCCCGGTGACGATGCTCTGGAAGTTCATATCGATGATGCCTTTAGTAAAGGTATTGTAGTTACTTCTCAAAACACCACACTTCCCCGTGCCGAAGCAAAATATAAAGCTCAAGGGTTTGGCTATGTTGGACAAGAACTTTACGAATCAGGGGTTACCTTAGGTAAGGGATGTGTAAATATGTTTGATTTAAAATCTGGAGATCGAGCCATGGTTTGGGGATTGCTTTCTCAGCCTACTCGAGGATTGAGAACTAAAGGAGTCATCGATGCTCTGGAAGAAGCAGGGTTAGTGGTAGATTACATAGAGATTTCTACCGAAGTCAACGCTGATGCTCCTTTGGGAGTCCCAATTTTCACCGGGTATGTTTCTTCTCACCCTGATGTAAAATTAGTAGTTACCGACCATGGTTCTTTAACCGCTACTATGCAAACTTTCTTCAAAGCTGCCGGTTTAGGACCAGATGATGTGGTAGGAGCTGGTTTTGACCTATCATCTGCTACTTTAGAGGCTATCCGAAGCGGATTTACTGATTTAGTTTTGGATCAGCAGCAATTTTTGCAAGGCTATCTCCCTATCCTCCAGTTATGTATGACCATTAAGTATAAGTTCGCCGGACTCCACATTGACACTGGCTCGGGGTTGATTCATGCTGGGAACGTGGAAGCAATTGCTCCTTTGGTAGAGGAGGGAATTAGATAATTGGCTGAACCGTCTGAAGTTCTGGTTAAAATGGTAAATATTTGCAAATCCTTTGGGCATGTAGAGGTATTACGTAATGTTAACTTTGAAGTAGGATACAACGAAGTAGTGGGTCTTTTAGGCGATAATGGAGCTGGCAAATCTACTTTAATTAAGATTTTGACTGGAGTTTATCGGCCTGACCGGGGAGAGATTTACTGGAAAGGGCAAAAGTTGGAGGATTACTCGGTAGCTAAAGCTCGAGACCTGGGAGTTGAAACTGTCTTTCAAGAAAGAGCACTGTGTGAGCAGCACACTATATGGAGAAACATATTTATGGGAAGAGAGGTAGCCAAATCCGGGGGATTTATTGATATCCAAAGAGAAAGAGAAGAAACAGAAAAGATTATGAAAGAGCTTATGGGCTTTACCTCTTCGGCTCTATCGGTAGATTCTGAAGTGAAAGGGCTCTCCGGAGGAGAAAAGCAGGGAGTTGCTATTGCCCGAGCACTGCATTTCCAAGCTGACCTTATCATCCTGGATGAGCCCACTACCGGTCTTTCTCTTTCTGAGACCCAGAAAGTATTAAACTTTGTGGAAGATATCAAGAAAAGAGGGAAATCTGCTATATTTATTACCCATAACATTTATCACGTTTATCCAGTAGCTGACCGTATAGTAATTCTGGACCGGGGTAGAGTTGTAGGTGAGTTCAAAAAAGTAGAAGTTACTCTGGAAGAATTAGTTAATAAATTATACCTGGTGGCTCAGACCGGAAGCCTTAATAATCAGAAAGAAAAAATATCATCTTCGGCGCCAGAAAAGGATGAACTTCAATCTCTCATGCCTTAAAAGATTTCGACCTTTAAACTAGAACAGGGTTAATTTAGGGGTAGAGAAAGGGTCCCCCAAAGAGGATCCTTTTTCTACTCCTAAAATTCCAGTAATATAAATATTAGGGGGACTCTGGATGAAAAGGGAGCAAAGTTTATTTTCTCAGCATCAGTTACAAATAAGTGTTCTGTTAGTTTTTTTGGGGGTTTTAATCCTTTTTATTATCGGTAGCCCCAAGACCTTTCTTTCTGGCAATATCTACTATGCCTTTATGTCCAATATCCCCTTTTTTGGTATTTTAGCGCTCTCTTTGACGCTGGTGGTAATATGCGGGGAGATGGACCTTTCTTTTCCCTCTATTATGGGGTTTAGTGGATATGTATTTACTGTAACTTTTCATGCTACTCAAAGTGTAGGGATAGCTTTATTGTTTTCTCTCTTGGTAGGATTAGGGGCAGGGTTGATGAACGGCTTATTAATAGTAAAACTAAACCTCCCTTCTTTGGTAGTGACCATTGGTACTCAGTTCTTTTGGGCTGGTGCTACCCAGGTTTTAAGTGGAGGATTGGGGAAAACTTTAGTTCCTACCAGAACCAGTCCCTTATACTCAGGATTTGTGGGTAGAATCGGAGGGAAACTACCAGCTCAGATGCTCTGGACGGTAGCTATTGCTTTTATACTCTGGTTAATTTTGAATCATCACCGTTTTGGAGCTCATATTTATTTTACTGGTGACAACCCTCAAAGTGCCCGAGTTATGGGAGTTAATGTAGACCGGGTGAGAATGTTGGTCTTTACCCAAATGGGTGTTTTTTCTGCTTTTGCCGGGATATTAGCCAGCTTGGAAGTGGTTTACTTCTGGCCCACCCTGGGACAGGGATATATGTTAAAAACTATGGCAGCCGTATTTTTAGGAGGAACTCCAGTAACTGGAGGAGTGGGAACGATTTTTGGTACTTTTATGGGTGCTATAATTATTGGTATGTTGGAAGCAGGCATTATTGCTATGGGGATGACTGGATTCTGGACTCAACTGGTGTATGGTTTAATAATCGTAGTATCTGTAGCTATGTATTCAGTTTTAGGTAGGAGAAAGTAGGCTTATAAGCCGAGTTCTGTATTCCCTGTAGAGAACGACAACCATCTATCTGGGGGGTTAGTTACCTAACCCCCTCCAGTGGTCAACCCGAAGGTCTGTGAACCGCTTTATCCCTTCCTATTTGGTTTTGCTCGAGGTAGGGTATTGATTTTTCTTTCATTTTCATCCCTTTTTAAAAGTGCATTACTTATTCATTAAATTACTATGAGGAATAAAAAGGGAAATAATAGCTGCCAAACCAGTTAAGATTGCTCCCCCAAGATAAGCATTTTTTAATCCCAACACAAAAATTGAAGCTTTTT